>DASRTX010000031.1:0-10439 GCA_035655715.1 Myxococcales bacterium
CCGCGGCCACCGACTTCTCGGTGGGCGCGCGCTTCGACGCCGGCTACGCGCGCGTGCTCGGCCGGCCGCGCCTCGTCTGCAGAAGCGGCGAGAAGGCGGAGTTCGTCGCCGGCGGCGAGATCCCGCTGCTCACCGCCACGCAGAACCAGTTCGGGGTGGAGTGGAAGAAGTTCGGCATCGTGCTGCGCGTCACGCCCACCGCCGGCCGCGACGGCACCATCGCCGCCGACATCTACGCGGAGGTCAGCGACATCGACCGCAGCATCTCGGTGCGCGCCAACGGCTTCGACGTGCCCGGCTTCCGCCTGCGCGACGTCAAGACCAACGTGACCGTGCGCGACGGCGAGACCGTCGCGCTGAGCGGCATCTACAGTTACAGCGAGGACAAGGAGGTGTCCAAGCTGCCGCTGCTCGGACACATCCCCATCCTCGGCGAGCTCTTCAAGAGCCGCAACTTCGTCGACCGCAAGACGGAACTGGCCATCTTCGTCACGCCGCGGATCCTGGCGCCGGGGGACGGCCGCGCCCGCGAGTTGATCGACGGGGCGCGCAAGCTCTACCGGGACGCTTCCGGGTCGGTCTCCTTCTCGGTGCTCGACTAATCACGGCCGCCGAAGCTAGGGTTTCCTTTGCTGCGCGGCGCAAGGGGGACCATCCGAGATGGCATTCAGCATCATCCTGACCGAGAAGGGCGGCGCCACCCGGCGGCTCGACTTCGAGTCGGAGGAGATCACCATCGGGCGCGTGGACGAGAACGACATCTGCCTGCCCAGGGGCAACATCTCCAAGAAGCACACGCGCATCGTCTGCAAGGACGGCAAGGTCATCGTCCTCGACCTCAAGTCCACCAACGGCACCTACGTCAACGGCAGGAAGCTGGCCGGGCCGCAAGTGATCGGTCCGTCCGACAAGGTCTACATCGGGGACTTCATCCTCAACGTCGAGCCTCCGGATGCGGGACCGCAGGACGGCGACCCGGTGCCGGAGCAACCCACCATCACGCCGGCGAAGCCGCACTACGCCGGAGCCGAGGCCACCGGGCCGCAGCAAGACCGGGCCGAGATCACCTCTGAGCCGTCCCGCGTCTCTCCCGACCCGCCGCGCAGACCCACCGTGCCGGCGGTGGCACCCATCACCCGTCCCCAGGACATGCCCCGCCGGGGATACGGCCAGACGCTGCGGCTGGTGCACGAGCGCCTGATCGAGGCCCTCGATCTGCGCCGGCTGGATCTCGACGCCCTCGGGTCGGACGAGCTGCGCGAGCGGGCGGAGGCGGCGGTCCGCCAGATCGTCACGCGCATGGACCAGGGACGCGAGCTGCCGGCGCTGGTGGACCGCGACGAGCTGGTCCACGAGGTCCTCGACGAGGCGCTGGGGCTGGGGCCGCTGCAGCACTACCTCGCCGACGAGAGCGTCAGCGAGATCATGGTCAACGGCCCGGGGCAGATCTACGTGGAGCGCGAGGGCCGCCTGCAGCGGGTGGACAAGGAGTTCAGCTCCACCCAGGCAGTGCTGGCGGTGATCGAGCGCATCGTCGCGCCGCTGGGGCGGCACATCGACGAGTCGTCGCCGCTGGTGGACGCGCGGCTGCCCGACGGCAGCCGGGTCAACGCCATCATCCCTCCGCTGGCGCTCAAGGGTCCTTGCATCACCATCCGCAAGTTCAAGCGGGATCTGCTCTCGGCCGCCGATCTGGTGGCGCTCGGCACCCTGACCTCGCCGATGGCCGAGTTCCTGGACACCTGCGTGAAGGTCCGGCGCAACCTGGTCATCTCCGGCGGGACGGGCTCGGGCAAGACCACCTTGCTGAACGTGCTCTCCAGCTTCATCCCCGAGCAGGAGCGCATCGTCACCCTGGAGGACGCTGCCGAGCTGCAGCTCACCCAGGAGCACTGGGTGCAGCTGGAGGCGCGGCCGCCCAACATCGAGGGCCGCGGCGAGATCACCATCCGCGACCTGGTGCGCAACTCCTTGCGCATGCGGCCGGACCGCATCGTGGTGGGCGAGTGCCGTGGCGGCGAGGCGCTGGACATGCTGCAGGCCATGAACACCGGCCATGACGGCTCCTTGACCACCCTGCACGCCAACTCGACGCGCGACGCGCTCGCGCGGCTGGAGACCATGGTGCTGATGAGCGGCATGGACCTTCCCGTCAGGGCCATCCGCGATCAGATCGCCAGCGCCGTCCACCTGCTCGTCCAGCAGACCCGGTTCGCGGACGGCACGCGGAAGATCACCGCCATCTCGGAGGTCTCGGGGATGGAGGAGGACGTGATCAGCCTCCAGGACATCTTCCAGTTCAAGCAGGAGGGGTTCGACGACGAGGGGCGCGTGGTCGGTCGGTTCGTCGCCACCGGGTTCGTGCCGAAGTTCTACGACGACCTGCAGCGGCGGGGCATTGCGGTCAATATGGGGATCTTCCGGGAAGGGGAGTGATCCCGGGTTCAGATCCCACGCTCCAGACCTCCACGCTCCAGATTCCACGCTCCAGATTCCACAATCCAAGATTCCACGATCCAGACTCCAGAACTAGAACGCTTTTCCGGTTCTGGAGTCTGGTTCTGGAGTCTGGTTCTGGAGAGTGGGCTCTTGGAGGGTGGATTTTGGATCTGATTCCGGTCGTTCAGCAGCCTCGCGCCGGCCTTCGGCCGTCACTGCGGCTGCAGCGCGCGCCTCGCGCACCGCGGCGAGCAGCCTCCGCGCCTCCTGGTACGCCTCCAACCTCTCATGTGGAAGAAGCCTGAAGTTCGTCATCGCCCTCTCCTTTCACGGCCAAAGGAGAGGGCGATGACGAACGAATCGCACCCCAGGAAGTGACCGCGCCGCAGACCCCGCTCTTGATAGCGGCTGCACGCGCAGTGCCAGCCGCAGGCTGGCGCGAGCGTGCTCATTGCCATGACCCCTCCCCGTCCCCAATCCCCTCCCCTGCGACGTCGTTGGCAGCGCAGATCGTTCGAGGCCGCCGTGCGTTCGGCCGCCCATGCGCAAACTCCTCGTCCTTGCCGCGGCCGCTGCTGCCTGTTCCTGCGCCGGTCATTCGCTCACCGGCGACGAAGCGCCCTCGGGCACCGTCGAGCGAGCCCAGGGCCCGATGCCCCAATCTCCGCAGCCGGCTGCCGATTGGCCGGCGCCGGAGCTGCAGCGCACGGCGGATGCCGAGATCCAGCGCGACGACCCGGAGAAAGGCGTCACCGCCGCCGCAGCGCTCGCGGCCCGCCATGGGGGCTGGGTCGAATCGATGGCCAGCGAGCGCGTGACCATGCGGGTCCCGGACGCGAATCTCGACGCGGCGCTGGCGGACCTGCCGGAGCTGGGCGAGCTGACCTCTCGCCGTGTGCGCGCGGTCGACATGGGCGACGCGCACCGGGATCTCCAGATCCGCATCGACACCTTGCGCAAGACGCGGGAGCGCTATCTCGCCCTGCTCGAGCGCGCGGAGAGCATCGCCGAGGCCACCGCCGTCGAGCACGAGCTGGAGCGAATCAACGGCCAGCTCGAGCGGTTGGAGGCATCGCTCGCGGCAATGGAGAAGCGCATCGCGTACTCGGCGCTGTCGGTTGCGTTCTCGCGCAAGACCACCCCGGGACCCCTCGGGTGGGTCTTCTACGGCGTGTTCATCGGGGTCAAGAAGCTGTTCGTCTGGAACTGACAAACCCGGCCACGGCGCGGCGATCTGGTGTTACAACCGCGGGCCCGATGCCCTCCCTCTGGCTCGTCGACGGCTCCCACGCCATCTTTCGCGCCTACCACGCCCTACCCCACCTCTCCACCCGGCAGGGCGTGCCCACCAACGCCGTCTACGGCTTCACCACCATGGTCATCAAGGCGTTGCGCGAGGGGAACCCCACCCACTTCGCGGTGGCCTTCGACGAGGAGGCCAAGGCCAAGCGCAGCGAGATCTACGCCGAGTACAAGGCCACCCGGGGCGCTCCGCCCGACGATCTGAAGCCGCAATTCCCGCTGGTGCGCAGGGTGCTGGAGGCGATGCGCATCCCCGCCATCGGCTTTGCGGGCTACGAGGCCGACGACGTCATCGCCACGCTGGCGCGGCGCGCCCGCGCGCAGGGCTGGGAGGTGGTGATCGTCACCGGCGACAAGGATCTGATGCAGCTGGTGGACGGCGCGCTGCGCTCCTACGACTCGATGTACGAGAAGTGGTACGGGCCCGCCGAGGTGGAGGAGAAGTGGGGCGTGCCGCCCGGCCAGGTGGCGGATCTGCTGGCCCTCACCGGCGACAAGATCGACAACATCCCGGGCGTGCCCGGCGTGGGCGAGAAGACCGCCGCCTCGCTGCTCAAGGAGTACGGCAACCTGGAAGGCGTGCTGGCCAACGCGGCGGCGGTGAAGAAGCCGAAGCTGCGTGAGAACCTGCTGGCGAACCTCGACAACGTCCGCCGCGGCCGCAAGCTCATCGCCCTCTACGAGGACCTGCCGCTCCCGGTCCAGCTCGAGGACCTGGTCCGCAACGACATCGACGAGCCGCGGGCGCGCCAGCTCTTCACCGAGCTGGAGTTCGTGCGGCTGGTGAAGGACCTGCCGCGCCCGCCGCCCACGCCCCCTTCGGGCGCCCGCTCGCTGGCGACGACGCTGGACCAGGTGCAGCGGCTGGTAGACCGCGCGCGCGCCGCGAAACGGTTCGCCATCCTCACCCTCACCACCGAGGACGAGCCGCTCCGCGACGAGCTGCTGGGTCTCGCGGTCTCGCTTCCGGACGAGTCGATCTACGTGCCGTTCGGGCACCGTCCCCAGGGCGGCGCCTCGGGCGCCCTCTTCGCGCCGGCGGAGCTGCCGGCGGCCAAGGCCATCGCGCTGCTCAAGCCGCTCCTCGAAGACGAGACGCTGATCAAGGACGGCCACGACCTCAAGCGCGACATCGACGCCTGGAGCCGCATCGGCGTGCAGCTGCGCGGCATCGGGGTGGACGCGCGGCTGGCCAGCTACCTGCTCGACCCCACCGGCCGCGACCACTCGCTGGCCCAGACCGCGCGCGAGCGCATCTCCTGCGAGCTGCCCATCCTCAAGGAGCTGTGCGAGCGCACCGGCAAGGGCAAGAAGGCGACGCCGCTGCCGGAAGTGCCCGTGGACGAAACGTCCGCTGCGGCTTGCGCGCTGGTGGAAGGGGCGCGCAGGCTCGCCGACGCGTTGGGCGAGGACCTGCGCGCCGACGCCGAGCTGCTCGGCCTCTACCAGGACATCGAGCAGCCGCTCATCCCGGTGCTGGCGGGGCTGGAGCTGACCGGCATCCGCATCGACGTGCCCCGGCTCGAGCAGCTGGGCGACGAGGTCGGCAAGCAGATCGACGCGCTGCTCCTCGAGATCTTCCAGCTCGCGGGCGGCGAGTTCCTGCCCGCCTCCACCCAGCAGCTGGCGGACGTCCTCTACAAGCGGCTGGGCCTGCCCGTGCTCAAGCGCGGCAAGACGGGACCTTCGACGGACCAGGAGGTCCTCGAGGAGCTGGCGGAGCAACACCCGCTTCCGGCCAAGGTGCTGGAACACCGGCAGCTCACCAAGCTGAAGAGCACGTACCTGGACGCGCTGCCCGCGGTGATCGGACGCGACGGAAGGCTGCACACGACCTTCGACCAGGCGGTGGCGGCCACCGGCCGGCTCTCCAGCATCAACCCGAATCTCCAGAACATCCCCATCCGCACGCCGGTGGGCGCGAAGATCCGTGAGGCCTTCGTCCCGGAACCCGGCTGGAGGCTGCTCAGCGCCGACTATTCGCAGATCGAGCTGCGCGTCCTCGCCCACATCTCCGGCGATCCGGTGCTCCGGGCCAGCTTCGAATCCGGCGAAGACCTGCACGCCCGGACGGCCGGGGAGACTTTCGGCGTCCCTCCCGCCGAAGTGACCCGGCAACAGCGGGACATCGCCAAGATGATCAACTACGGCATCGCTTACGGTCTCTCCGCCTTCGGTCTCGCCCACCGGCTCGGCCTGCCCAAGGGCGAGGCAGCGGACATCATCGACCGGTACTTCGCCCGCTACGCCAGGGTGAAGCAGTGGCTCGACGACACCATCGCCACCGCGCGGAGCAGCGGCATGGTCAAGACGATGTTCGGCCGGCGCCGCTACCTGCCCGACATCAACAGCAAGAACCCCAGCGCGCGCAGCGCCGCCGAGCGCACCGCCGTCAACACGCCCATCCAGGGCACCGCCGCCGACCTGGTCAAGCGCGCGATGTTGAAGGTGGACGCGGCGCTTCGGGGTAGATTCCGTGCCCGGATGCTCCTTCAAGTGCACGACGAGCTGGTGCTCGAGGCGCCTCCGGCGGAGGTCGGGGAAGTGGGACCGTTGGTCAAGGTCCAGATGAGCCAGGCAGCGGAATTGGCTGTGCCGCTGGTCGTGGAGCTGGGAGAAGGAGAGACATGGGCAGAAGCGCACTGATCGCGGCAATCCTCCTTTCGGCCTGCACCCGCGACGTGCAGCCGGTCAAGGTGCCGCCCGACGGCGGGGTCGCGTGTACGGCGGGAAGCCATACCTGCCTGCCCGGCACCCGCTGCACGGGGGGATTCTGTCTGACCACCTGCACCGGAGGAACCGCCTGCGACCCCGGCACCTACTGCGGCGGTCCTACCGCGCCCAACGACGTCTGCGCCCCGATCACGCCGACCGTCTGCATCGACCCGAGCGATTGCCCGTTTCCGCAGGGCTGCCTGAACGGAAAATGCGTCGCCCTCGAAGCCAGGGTCGACGGGGGCATCGGCCCCTGCGCTCTCGGCGCCGTCCCCGACGGCTGCGCGCCCGATGCCATCTGCCAGGACGCCACGGCACAGCCCAGTTGCCTGGGCCTTCCCCTCTGCGGAGCTGACGGCGGCTGCCCGGGCGTTTCGATCTCTTCGGCCTGCAACATGCTGCCCGACGGGGGATCGCTCGTCCCCGGCAAGGGCCGCATCTGCCTGCTGACGGAGTGCGACGTCCAGTCCGAGTGCACCAACGGCTCCCGCTGCGCCCACGCCAACCCTGCCGTGCCGTTCGGCACCTGCCAGTTCGGGACCTTTGGGGAGCCATGCCTGGTCGACCATCCCGACTGCGCACCCGCGCTCTCCTGCCTGGACGCGGGGACGCTCCCCGACGGCGGCCTCGAGGCAGGGCGCTGCTCGTGCCTCGACGGCGGCGTCAATGCCGACGGCGGGTGCGATCCCTAGCCGGACCTACTCGACCGCGATGGAGGCGGTGCCGCGGCCGCTGCCGCCCACCTCCACGCCTGCGAGGGCCCGCGCCACGCAGCCCGACACCTTCTCGTCGCGCACCGAGTCCATGACGATCTGGGGCTCGTGCACGCGGCCCGCCTGGACGGAGAAGGAGACCACGAGATTTCCGCCGCGCTGGGAGGCCGCGGCGCAGCGGTCCAGCGCACGCTGGACCCCGGTGAGGCGCTCCCGGCCCTCGTCCTCCTGGGGCGGCCCGTCGGAATCCAGCGCCACCTTCTCTACCCGCGCCTGGTGCGGTCCGGGCGCCTCGGGCTCGCCGTCCTCGTTGGCCGAGGCGACCACGCCTTGGGCGCCCACCAGTTGCCACGAGCGCACCTTGCCGGCGATCCGCCACGACTCCGCCGCCGCGCTTCCCGCGCAGCGCTCCGCGGTGGGCTTCCAGACCACCAAGAGACGCAGCGTACCGGCCTTCTTCTCCCGGCTCCAGGCGCTCACGTCTTCCCGCCGCGCGCTGAAGGCCACGTCGTCGATGCCCTCGAGGTCGAGCGAGAGCATGTCGTCGAGGGCGCGCACCGGGCGGTCGCCGTCGAGCTCAAGCTGGCGGTCCTGCTCGCGGTAGCGGCCAAGAGAAAAGGCCTTGGAAGGGATCTCCACCTGGTACCAGCGCGAGAGCGCCTCCTCGCGGCGGGTCTGGGCCACCTTGCGCGCTGTCACCAGCTCGGCGGGGTCCAACCCGGACTCCGGGGGACGGGCGCGCAGCGCCTCGCAGAGCTCCTTGAGCTGCGACTCCTGGGTGAGGACCACGGCGTCTTGCGGCAGCGATGCGGCGAGAAGAAGCGCGATGAGCACCATGGCCTCAGCTTAAGGCGGTCGGGCCGCCGGGGGAAAGCCGTCAACGCACCAGGTGCAAGGCGGCGGGCATTACGCTGAAGGTCGCGGGGAGCGTGCCGATGCGCTCCCCGTCCACCTCGACTCCGGCGCTGGAGGTGGATCCCGCCGCCGTCACGTGCACCTCGCGCGCCGTCCGTGTGCGCGTACCTTTCAGGTTGACGTGGGAGCCGTCGTACATCGAGCCGCTCTTGAAGACGAAGTCGGAGAGGCCGTAGCCGCTCCAGATGGTGACGTGGAAGATGCCGTCGGCCAGGTTCGCCTCCGGCGCCACCATCATGCCGCCGCCGAAATAGCGGCCGTTGGCGATGGCCAGGCTGGTGATGGACAGCTCCTCGGGCGCCGCGCCGTCGAAGGAGGCGCGCACGCGCAGGTCGCGCCAGCCCGCCAGCGCGCGCAGCGAGGCGAGCATGAAGCTGACCTTCCCGCCCAGCGCCTTGCTGGAGCGGTTGGCGATCTCCACCACCCGCGCCCCCACTCCCACCTCGCCCACGTTGATGAAGTAGCGGCTGGCAGGCGCGCCCGAATCGCTCAGGTAGTCCACACGCCCCACGTCCACCAGACCCCGCTCGCCCTTGAGGCGGGCGGCGCTTCTGGCCAGGTCGCCGTCCAGGCCGATGGAGCGCCGCAGGTCTCCTCCAGTGCCCCGCGGCAGGATGGCTAGCGCCGCCGCCGGATTGATGGCGCGCGTCGGCTGGCCGGGCGCGGGCGGGTGGAAGAAGCCGTTCACCACCTCGTTGATGGTGCCGTCGCCGCCCACCGCGACGATCAGGTCGTGCCCGCGGCGCAGCGCCTCGCGGGTGAGGTCGGCCGCGTGCATGGCGGTCTCGGTGAAGGCATGCTCGCAGTCGCCCAGCGCCCCGCGGACCGCCTGGTTGATGGTGTCGAAGTGCCGGGCGGTGGCGCCATGGGCCGACCGCGGGTTGACCACCACGAAGGGCTTCACGGGACGAGACTACCGCAGAGCGCGCGTCATGCGCTCGGGCCGGGCCGTGAGCCGGCTGCCGGCGTCCAGGAGATTCCCCAGGCGGAGAGCACCGCCGCGCCCACCAGGAAAGCGGCCCTGACCCAGCGCGGAAAGGGCACCATCACGCCCAGCGCCACCCAGGCGGCTGCCAGCGCCTGCGCCCGCGCCCAGCGCGGGTTGTCGGGCGCCTCGAAGAGCGCCGCCAGCGCGCCGGCCACGGGCGCCGCCACCAGCGCGAGCGCAGGATACAGGGCGTGCGCCGCGCCGATCACGCCGCCTCCCAACGCCGACGCCAGGATCCAGCCGGCGCGCGCCCTTCCGAAGCAGGCCCACTGGAGCAGGCCCACCACCGCCCCGCCGATCAGGCCGCCCAGCACGTCGCCCAGCTGCGAGAGGAAGGGGAGCGTCAGCTGCAGCGAGTTCCACAGCTGTCCGGCGACGTGCATGCCCAGCACCTCGGCCCCCTGCGGCACCACGAACGACGCCACGGCCATGGCGACGGTCCAGAGGAAGAGGCGCTTTCGCGTCATGCGGGCGGCTTGAACGTGGAAGCGACGTGGAGCTCGCGCAGCTGCTGCGGGTCCACGTCGCCGGGGGCGTCGGTCATCAGATCGGTGCCCTTCTGCGTCTTGGGGAAGGGGATCACGTCGCGCAACGACTCCGCGCCGGTGAGCAGGAACGCCAGCCGGTCCATGCCCAGCGCGATGCCCCCGTGGGGCGGGGCGCCGAACCGCAGCGCCTGGAGGAGGAAGCCGAACTTCTGCTGCGCCTCCTCCCTGGAAATGCCCATGGCCGCGAAGACCTTTTCTTGAACGGCTGGGTCGTGCAGTCGGATGGACCCGCCGCCGATCTCGAATCCGTTCAGCACCAGGTCATAACGGTAGCAGAGGACCCTGCCCGGATCCCTGTCGAGATACTGAATGGATTCGTCATGCGGCCGGGTGAAGGCGTGGTGGGCGGCGACCCAGCGCTTCGCCTCCTCGTCGTACTCGAAGAGCGGCGGGTCCACCACCCAGAGGAACTTCCAGGAGTCGGGCTGCTTGGGATCGCGCGGCCCGTACTCGGGGATGAGGCCCAGCCGCTTGCCCAGGTACAGGCGCAGGTTGGCGAGCACGGTGTGGACCATGGCCTCCTTGCCGAACTGGAAGAGGAGGATGTCGCCGTCCTGCGCGCCGCAGGCCGCATTGATGGCTGCCCGCGCTGCCGGCGTCACCGACTTGGCCAGCGGGCTCTGCGTCCAGTTGCCTTGCGCATCCACCTTGGCGCGCGCAAGCCCCTTGGCGCCCATGCCCTTGGCGAGCTCCTCCAGCTTGTCGGTCTCGGTGCGGGAGAAGTTCGCGCTGGCGGGGATCTTCAACGCCTTGACGATCTGCCCCGGCGTGACGGTGGCGAATGGCTGCCACATGGCGATGCCCGCGCCCCCGTGCTCC
>DASRTX010000032.1:0-2906 GCA_035655715.1 Myxococcales bacterium
CCCGCCACAGCAGCCACAGGCCGGCGAGCCCAGCCGCGGCGGCCAGCGGGTTCAGCTCGAGGAGTTGCTCGACGACGAAGTTGCGCAGCGTCCAGGGCGCGTTCTTCCAGGGCTGCGCGGCCAGCAGCTCGAGCATGGGGAACCCGTGCCGCACCTGCCAGAGGGCGTGCGGCAGCACCAGCGCCGCGCAGAGCAGCACGCCGGCCGCGAACCAGCGCGAGGCCAAGGCGCTCCGCTGCGGCGTGAGCAGCACCGCCACCAGCAGGCAGGCCGCGTAGAAGGCGAAGGAATGCTTGTTGAGGAGTCCCAGGCCGGTGAGCGCGCCCACCGCCATCCAGAGGCGGGCATCGCCGCCGCGCAGCAGCCGCCAGACCAGCATGGCCAGCGTCAAGTACAGCAGCGGCTCGAAGGCGTTCATGGTCAAGAGGTGGCCGCCCACCGCGTAGATGGGCGTTAGCGCCACCACCGCGCAGCTGGTCGCCGCGCCGCCACCCAGCCGCTCCGCGAATCTGCCCGCCAGATAGACGAGCCCGCCGTGCGCAAGCGCCGCCGGCAGCCGATAGACGATCAGCGAGCCGCCGGAGACGGCGAAGGCGAGGCGCGAGATCAGGGCGATCAAGGGCGGCTGGTCCACGTAGCCCCAGTCGAGGCGCCTGCCGCAGGCGAGGAAGTAGAGCTCGTCGCGAAACCAGCCGTAGCGGCCGAGGATCAGGAGGTGCAGCGCGACCGTGAGGAGCGCGAGGACCAGCGGCGCCCGCGGCCTCACTGCCGGGCGCGGCCGTAGAACGCCGCGTTGAGGGCGGCAACGCTCTGGAAGCGCGGGTAGTCGCCCTTGGTCAGCGCCTCCCGGCTGGGCAACGGTTCGCCGGGCATCCGCGCCAGCACGTGACCGAGGAACTTCGCGTACGCGTCCTTGGGCGGCACGCCGGGGAACAACCCCGACAGGCCGAGCTGCGCTCCGGCGATGCGGATGGCCGCCGCCGATTGGCCGTCCTGACCGAAGCTCAGGATCAGGTCGGTGAGGATGGCGACGCCCTGATCGGTCTTTACCATTCCGGCCGCCACGCCCGCCAGCCTGCCGAATTCGAGCTTGCGCTGCTGGCCGGCAGCCGACTCCAGGTGCAGCGCATCCTCCGCGAGCCGCACCAGCCGGCAAGCCAGGATCCGCACCGCTCCGGGCGACGCGTGGGCGGGCGGGGCACCGATCGGGGGCGGTCCCGGATCGAGCTGCGCCGCGAAGGCGTCGAGCTGCCGTCTCAGCTCCGGATCGATCGCCGGCAGCTCGCGCGCCGCGGCGAGGTGCCGACGCGCATCCTCCGGGCGGCCTCCGGCCAGGGAGAGCGTCGCTGCGTGCAGCAACGCCTTGGGCGCAAGCGGCCCGCGCCTGCGGCCCATCGCCGCAAAGAGTCGCTCCGGCAGATCGCCGGCGCCGTACTGGGCGCTCTCCGCCCGGCCCGCCAGCCGCCAGGCGACGCGATCCGGCACCTGCTCCGGGTCGAAGACGGCGCCGAGCTCGGCGACGATCTCCCACGCCTGGGCGAGGTCGCCTTTCGCCAGCAGCGATTCGAGCAGCGGCAGCGCGCGCGTCAGATCGCCGTCGATCGCCGCCAGCCCCACCGCCGCCTCGCGGTCCAGGGGCTGCTGCTTCAGCACCTCGCGATAGCCGTTGGCGGCGCCCAGCTTGTCGCCGCTGGCCAGCGCCGCCCGGGCCGCGTCGGTGCCCTGGTGCTGCGTCCACACGGTCTTCTGCGAGACGGCCGGAGAGAGCTTCCGCGCCTCGTAGCCGCTCTTCTGCAGCGCGACGGCGACGCCGAATCCGAAGAGGAACCCCCCGATGTGCGCCATCACCGCCACGCCGCCGCTGAGGTGCAGGGCGAAGCTGAGCACTTCGCAGAGGAACCAGAAGCCACCCCACGCCCAGGCCGGCACGAGGAAGGTGCCGCGGATCACCCAGGCGAACCAGTATCCGATGCGCACCTTGCGGGCGGCGCAGCGGAAGGTGAACGCGCCCATGCAGGCGGCGATTGCGCCGGAGGCGCCCGCCATCGGCACCGCGGAGTGCGGATCCATCGCGAAGTGCGCGACCGCGGCGATGAACCCGCCTGCCATATAAAAGCCCGCGAAGAACGACCTGCCCCACAGATCCTCGAGCAGCGGCCCCACCAGGTAGAAGAAGAAGAGGTTGCCGAGGATGTGCATCCAGCCGAAGTGGAGGAACATCGACGTCAGCCAGCCGGGCTGGAGGACGCCCCGCGCCGGCAGCAGCGAGAACCTTCGCATCGAAGACGCGTTCGCCTCGGCCCGGAAATCCTCCACCAGCGAATCCAGGTGCCGCTGCTCCAGCTCCCGCGTCGGAGCGTCCAGCGACGCGGGCGGCTGCTGGTGCATCGCGTCCAACTTCTGCTGCGCCCGCGGGCTGAGAAAGTCCTGGACGAAGCCTTCTTGGAGCTCCAGATACGGGTGCTCCCCGTAGTAGCGGACGATCTCGCCCAGCGATTGGTTGCTGGCGCCCATGGGGTTCGAGGGCAAAAGCCAGGTGAGCGCGAAGACGACCGCGCACAGGCCGGCGATGGCGATGGAGACCACCGGCAGCCGATCGACGGTGGCGTCCTCGACGCGGAGCGGAACGAACATTCGCCTGCGAGTGTCTCCGGAAGAAGGGGTGCGGGCAATGTCAGACTGCTGAGGTAGGCTGCGCGATGTGAGGGAGTTGCTGACATCGGCGGGGGCGGCGGCGCGGCTGCGGCGGGCCGGTGAATGGCTTCGCGCGCGCGGGCGGTCGGAGCGCACCCTGGTGGTGGCTGCCACCCACGAAGCCGCCTCGGAGACGGTGCGTGACGCGGCGCGTCTGACCGGCGGGTCCTTCGGCTGGCAGCGCTTCACGCTGGGACGGCTGGCCGCTGCCG
>DASRTX010000033.1:0-12509 GCA_035655715.1 Myxococcales bacterium
GCTCCCTACCTTGACGCGTCCGACGATCTGACGGAGCAGGCCCGCTTCGTTTCCGCAGTTACAGAGGGATTGGCCGATGCCGAGGCAGGTCGCGTCCATTCGCACGCCTCCGTGGTCAAGCGCATGAAGCCCCGCTTTGCCGGCAAGCCGAAGTGACCAGAAGGCGCACGAAGCGTAGCGCCGAGCATCGGAGAGCCAGGCCTCGTCAACCGATCTTCTGGGACCGAACGAGCGATCTCGGACCTCGAGGCCATCGCGGACTTCATCGCCGCCGAAGATCCAGCGGCAGCGGAACGATGGGTGACGAAGCTGATCGACCTCGACACCACTTGCCGGCCGGCGCGTCCCGGAATTGTCGCGCGACGACCTGCGAGAGTTCCTGCTTCGCGCGACCTTGCGTCCGGTTTGAAGAGGTGATTCAGCCTCACCTGTCAAATTCTCCGCTTGCAGGGCAGAATTCTTTTCGCTCACGATCCTGCATGCTACCGAAACCGCATGCCCGTACTGCAGCTCCGCCGCGAACAATCCAGCCTGCGCGCCGCCGTTCCCGAGGAGCGCGTCCGCGCCACGCCCTTCCTCAAGTGGGTGGGCGGCAAGACATCGCTGTTGCCCGAGCTGCTCAAGCACGTGCCCGGCCGGACGCGCCGGTACCACGAGCCATTCGTCGGCGGAGGCGCCCTCTTCTTCGCGGTGGCGCCGCGCCGGGCCAGCCTCAGCGACGGCAACGGCGAGCTGATCCATTGCTATCTCCAGATTCGCGACGACGTCTTCTCCGTGCTCGACGCGCTGGCCCGCCACGTCTACGAGAAGGCCCACTTCGCCAACGTGCGCGCGCTCGACCCGTTGGGCCTCTCGCCGGCGGCGCGCGCCGCGCGCTTCATCTACTTGAACAAGACCTGCTTCAACGGGCTGTGGCGCGTCAACCGCGCCGGCCGCTTCAACGTGCCCATCGGCCGGTACAAGAACCCGCGCTTCCACGATCCCTCGACGCTGATCACCGCCAGCCACGCGCTCAAGGGCGTGCAGCTCGATTGCCTCCCCTTCGAGGATGCGCTTTCGCGCACCGCGCCGGGAGACTTCGTCTACCTGGATCCTCCCTACGACCCGGTCTCCCCCACCGCCAGCTTCGCCAGCTACACCGCGGGCGGCTTCGGCTGGGAAGACCAGAAGCGGCTCGCGCGCTGCTGCTTCACGCTCAACCGCCGCGGCGTGCGCTTCCTGCTCTCCAACTCCGCCACCGCGCGCGTCCGCGAGCTCTATCGCGGATTCGAGCAGCGTACCGTCCGCGCTCCGCGGTTCATCAATTCGAAGGCGGACTCCCGCGGCAGGGTCGACGAGCTGCTAGTCTTCAACGCATGATCCTCCTCGCCCTCCTCCTCGCCGCCGCCCCCCAGACCGTCTACGTGAAAGCAGGCCGCCTCTTCGACGGCCTCTCCGAAAGCTACAAGCAGAACGTCACCATCCAGATCGAGAACGGCCGCATCGCCGCCGTGGGTGGGCAGATCCAGATCCCGCCGGGCGCGCAGGTCGTGGATCTCTCCCGCGCGACCGTGCTGCCCGGCCTGATCGACTGCCACGTGCATCTCCAGGCGCGCAGCGATCACTTCGAGGACATCTGGGAGTTCAAGACCTCGCCGCTCTCCTCCGCCATGGTGGCGGTGGTGCACGCCCGCCGCACGCTGGAGGCGGGCTTCACCACCGTCCGCGACGTGGGGTCCGAGCCCTTCCTCTCCGGCGACCTGCGCGACCTGATCAACGAGGGCTACTTCCCCGGCCCGCGCATCGTCGCCTCCGGCCCCTGCATCAGCATCACCGGCGGACACTGCGACCTGAACAACTACCCGCCCAACGTCAGCGTGGAGGTCTATCCGCGCGAGCACGACTTCCACGTCGCCGACGGCGCCGACGAGATCCGCCACGTCATCCGCGCGCAGGTGCAGCACGGCGTGGACGTGATCAAGGTGGCCGCGAGCGGCGGCGTCTTCTCCCGCGGCGACACGCCGGGCGCACCGCAGTTCACCTACGAGGAGCTGAAAGTGGCCGCGGAGGAGGCGCACAAGGCAGGCCGCAAGATCGCCGCGCACGCGCACGGGACGCAGAGCATCAAGGACGCCGCGCGCGCGGGCATCGACTCCGTCGAGCACGGCACGCTGATCGACGACGAAGGCATCCGGCTGATGAAGGAGCGCGGCACCTTCCTGGTGGGCGACATCTACAATGACGACTACATCCTCGGGCACGCCGACGACCTGCACATCCCCAAGGAGTACGTGGACAAGGAGCGGGCCATCGGGAAGCTGCAGCGCGACAACTGGGCCAAGGCCGTGAAGGCTGGCGTGCGGGTGGCCTTTGGCACCGACGCGGGCATCTATCCGCACGGCGACAACGCCAAGCAGTTCGCCTGGATGGTGCGGCTGGGGCTTTCGCCGGCCCGCTCCATCCTCGCCGCCACCGCCTGGGCGGCCGAGCTGCTCGACCGCCAGAAGGACGTCGGCACCGTCCAGGTCGGCCGCTACGCCGACCTGATCGCGGTGCCGGGCGATCCGCTCAAGGACATCCGCGTGCTCGAGCAGGTGCCCTTCGTGATGAAGGGCGGCCTGATCGTCAAGGACGTCCTCACTGCTTCGGCTGCGGCTGCTCCTGCTGCTGCTGCGGACTCGAAGTCGAATTCGAGCTCGAAGTAGCCTCGATGGTCAGCGCGGTGGCCTTGCCGTCCACCATCTGGTAGCTGGCCCGCACGTCGCTGCCCGGCTGGATCTGCGAGGCCGGCGCGGTCTGGCCGTTCACCTTCACCGAGGTGGAATCGGTCACCGCCAGCTTCTTGACCTGCTGGTCGGAAGAGTCGCGAACTTGGAGTGTGTCGCCCTGGGCCTGCAGCACGGTTCCGCTCATGTCTTGCTGCTGTGTCCAGCTCTTCTGCCGGCTCTCGTTCAGCGAGCTGTTCTGCTGCGCCTGCGTCTGCTGCAGCTCCGAGGCCTGATGCTGCTGCGTCAGCGCCTGCTGCTGCGCCTGCTGCGTCAGCCGCTGCGCGTCGGTCTGGGCCTGCTCCGCCTTGGCCCGCTGCCCGCGCAACTTGGCCTGCGAATCCGCCAGCTCCTTCTGCTTCTGCGTCACGTCCTGCTGGGCCTGCTCCGCCTTGGCCTGCTCCTCGTTGGCCTTCTTCTGCGCATCGGCGGCCTGCTGGAGCGTCTGGTGCGCCTGATCCTGCGCCGTCATCGTCTCCGACTTCTTGGTTTGGCTGCCGCCCGTCGCGCACCCGACCGCCAGCGCGGCCCCTGCAATCCAGATGAGTTTCCGCATTTTCGTGGCTCCCAAGCTGTTTCCCTCCCGCCGAATGATGCGGACGGAGCGGCGCTCAGGCATCCACCACCAGTCCCTCGGAGAGGCGGAGCCGCCGCGGCATGCGCTCGGCGAGGCGCGGATTGTGGGTGACGACGATGGCGGCGATGCCCAGCCGCTGGTTCAGCTCGGTGAGGAGCTGGTGGATGCCCTCGCCCGTGGCCTCGTCCAGGTTGCCGGTCGGCTCGTCGGCCAGCAGCAGCCGGGGCTTGAGCACCAGCGCGCGGGCCAGCGCGACGCGCTGCTGCTCGCCGCCTGAAAGCTCGCCGGGCTTGTGATCGAGCCTATGCCCGAGCCCTACGATCTCCAGCATCTCGTGCGCCTGCCCCTCCGCCTGGTCGCGGGGCAGCCGGTTGATCAGCCCAGGCATCGACACGTTCTGCAGCGCGGTGAACTCCGGCAGCAGATAGTGGAACTGGAAGACGAAGCCCACGCTCCGGTTGCGGAACGAAGCCAGCTCCTCCTCGCTCATGGCAAAGGCGTCGCGCCCCTCGAACAGCACCTCGCCGACAGTCGGTGGATCGAGCGTGCCGATGACGTGCAGGAAGGTGCTCTTGCCCACGCCGCTCGGCCCGACCAGCGACGCCATCTCGCCCGGCTCCAGCGAGAAGCTGGCGCCGCGCAGCACGTGGATCTCCTTCTCTCCCAGCCAGTAGGACTTGTGCACCCCGCGGGCCTCGAGCAGCGGCATCACTCCTCCCGCAGCCCGTCCACTGGGGAAAGCCTGCTGGCCTTGGTGGCGGGATAGAGGGTGGCGAGGTAGCTGAGCGCGAGCGAGATGAAGCAGACCGCGACGAACTGCCCCGGGTCCACGTTCACCGGGAGGTTCGAGATGTAATAGACGTCGGGATCGAGCTGCAGTCCGAAGCGCTCGATGAACGAGCAGGAGGCGATGCCCATCAAGAGGCCCATCGCCGTCCCGATGGCGCCGATGGTCAACCCTTCCACCACGAAGATCTTCATCACGCTGGCGTCGCGCGCCCCCATCGACTTGAGGATGGAGATCTCCTTGGTCTTCTCCAGCACCAGCATGATCAGGGTGCTGAGGATGTTGAAGCACGCCACCAGCACGATGAAGGTGAGGATGATGGCCATGGCCAGCTTCTCCAGCTTCAAGGCGGAGAAGAGGTTGCGGTTCAGCTCGGCCCAGTCCTTGAAGCGGTAGGGAAAGCCGCCCAGCGCGGCCACCACCCTGCGGCCCAGCGCGCGCGAGGCGTCCACGTCGGTGAACTTGAGCTCCAGCCCCACCACGTTGTCGCCCATGCGGAAGAACTTCTGTGCCTCGGGGATGCCGATGTAGACGAACTTCGAGTCGTACTCGTACATGCCGGAGTAGAGGATGCAGGCGACCCGAAACGGCCGGCTGCGCGGCACCGGCCCGGTGGGCGTCATCTCGCCCAGCGGCGTGAGCACATTGACCACGTCACCCACCCAGGCGCGAAGCTGGTGCGACATCTCCTTGCCGATGCAGATGCCGCCCAGGTTCTTCAGCGCCTCCGGGTCCAGCTGCTTGGTCTCCTCGGGATGGAGCTGGCGGCGCTTGAGCGTGTCCTCCAGGTACTGATCGTACTCCGGCCCCTGCAGCTGTTTCGCGGCCTCTCCCTTCGGCTCCACCACGCGGTCGCTGTCGGGGATGTTCTCCGGATGCGCCACCCAGGACAGATCGCCCGCGATCACCTGGCGGGGCAGCTCGCTGACCGAGCCCGCCGTCGCCGGATCGATGCCCTTCAGCTCGGCGCCGGTGACGGTCTGGCCGTGGGAGAGGATCACCTCGTTGAGGATGAAGGGCGAGACGCCCGCCACGCCCTGGACGGCGGCGATCTTGGGCAGTGCCGACCTCCACTCGGAGAAGTCGTTGGAGTACTTGAGCAGGAGCGCGTGCGAGTTGGTGCCGAGGATCTTGCGCTTGAGATCCGACTCGAAGCCGCTCATCACCGAGAGGACCACCGTCAGCGCCCAGACGCCGACCGAGACGCCGGCGATGGAGATGCCGGTCATCACCACCGTGGCGGGGCGCTTGCGGCGCTGGCCGGGATGCAGCCGGGCCAGGTCTGCGCGCGCCTTGACGAACCGGAGCACCAGCGCCAGCACAACCACCACGGCTGCCGCCACCAGGAGGATCTGCTGCGGCGTGACGCGGAGGGAGGACGGCGTCACCGAGGCCGAGGCGCGCCGCATCTGGTCCCAGGACCATGCCATCTCTCCCGCCCACCAGAGGGCGACCGGCGGCAACAGGCCGGCGAAGAGCAGCACCCGCGCGGTCCTGAAGGTCAATCGCAGGTGCGTGCGGGCGATGCCCCACTCGTAGCGGAGCCGCGCGTCGAGGTGGCCATTGGCGCCGATCAAGAGGCCGAAGGACGCGCCCCACATGGCCAGCAGCCACGATCCGGCCAGGGCGCAGAGCGACCAGACGATCAGCTCCCCGGTCGAGGCGAAGAAGCGGTCGTACGAGAACGAGGGCGGCTTGAGCGCGCGCAGGACGAAGAAGGTGGCCACTCCCAAGAGCGCAGAAGCGACCAGGTTCTCCAGCGGGCGGTACCCGCGGCCCACGAAGCTGAGCACGAATCCCGATGTCAGGAAAGCCAGCGCCTGCGCGCCGAAAGAGAGTGCGGTCACCGCGTCGCGCGAGAGCGTGGTGGCGGAGCCCAGCCAGCTGGCGAGCGCGTATTGCACCACGCTGGCGAGGACGAACAGCACCAGCGCGGCGGCCGTGACCCGAAGGCGGAACTTCAACGGCCGCCCTCCTCGGGCTTGAGGAGCGGGAAGAGCACCACGTCGCGGATGCTGGCCGAGCCGGTGAAGAGCATCGCCAGCCGATCGACGCCGATGCCTTCGCCGGCCGTGGGCGGCATGCCGTGCTCCAGCGCGCGGATGTAGTCGCGATCGTACGGCATGGCCTCTTCGTCGCCCCGCGCCGCCGCCTCCACTTGCGCGCGGAAGCGGGCTTCCTGGTCGCGCGGGTCGTTCAGCTCGGAGAAGGCGTTGGCGATCTCCATGCCGCCCGCGTAGGCCTCGAAGCGGTCCACCAGGCGCGGCTCGGAGTCTCGCTTGCGTGCCAGCGGCGAGACCTCCAGCGGGAAGTCCACCACGAAGCACGGGCGATCTTTCGGCAGCATGGGCTCCACCAACGCCTCGAAAGCCCAGGCGATCTTTTCGCCGGTGGAGTGCTGCTTTCCGAACTTGTGCCGCAGCTCGCGGTCGTCCACGCGGACGAGCCATTGCTCGTCGGCCAGCTTGGCCAGCGCGTCCAGCTGCTGTGACTCGCCGCCGGCCGCCCCGTAGATCCTGGCCACCTCGCCGAGCATCGAGACGCGCGGCCAGGGCGCGGCGTACTTGATGGTCACGCCCTCGAACGGCACCTCGTCGTTGCCGGTCACTTCCTGCGCCAGCCGGGCCACCATGGTCTCGGTCAGCGCCATCAGATCCTCGTAGGTGGCGTAGGCCTGGTAGAACTCCACCATGGTGAATTCCGGGTTGTGGCGGCGGTCGATGCCTTCGTTGCGGAAGATGCGGCCGATCTCGTAGACCCTCTCCAGCCCGCCCACGATCAGGCGCTTGAGGTGCAGCTCCAGCGCGATGCGCAGCTTGAGGTCCAGATCCAGCGCGTTGTGGTGCGTCTGGAACGGGCGCGCCGCCGCCCCGCCGGCCTCCTCGGGCTTGTGCAGGACGGGCGTCTCCACCTCCACGTAGTCGCGCTCGTCGAGGAAGGTGCGGATGCCGGCGATCAGTCGGGACCTTCGGCGGAAGATCTGCCGGACGTCCAGGCTGGCGGCGAGGTCGACGTAGCGCTGCCGGTACCGGGTCTCGTGGTCGGTGAGCCCGTGCCACTTTTCCGGCAGCGGCCGCAGCGCCTTGGTGAGCAGCTTGAGCTCGACCGCTTCGATGGACAGCTCGCCCGTGCGGGTGCGCATGGCGCGGCCGCGGGCGAAGACGAAGTCGCCCAGATCGGTGAGCTTGAGCAGGTCGTAGGCCGCCTCGCCCACCTTGTCCTTCTTGACGAAGATCTGCAGATCCCCGTCGCGGTCGCGCAGGCTGAGGAAGCTGGCCTTGCCCATGCTCCGCAGCGCCACCACCCGGCCCGCCAGCCCGTACGGCTCGCTCTGGTCCTGCTCCAGCCGGGGCCCGTCGTCGTCGGCGTGGCGCATGCGGACGAAGCCCGTGGTGTGCCTCACCTGGACGCCGTTGCCGTAGGGGTGCGCGCCCTTGTCACGCAGCGCCTGCGCCTTCTCCTCGCGAAGGCGGATCTGATCTTCGATCGAGCTGGTGGCTCCGGGCTGGGGACTTTCGGCCATGGGGAGCGTCTCTTTACTCCGCACCGCCCTGCGCTGTCACCTCGAACGCGCGCTGCGCGGACGCCCAATACGCGAGCGGCAGCAGGGCGACGAGCCCGCACGCCGCCATCAGCGCGCGAGGGGCCACGCCGCGGTCGAGCAGCAGGCCGGTCGAGAGCGTGCTGGCGGCCAGCGTGAGCATGAAGCCGCACATCTCCGCCGCGGCAACCCGGCCGCGCACCGCGTCCGGCAGCAGGCGCTGGAGCAGCGTGGAGCCGCTGGTCCAGAGGATGCTGCCGCCGGCGTTGGCCACCGCCAGCGCCACCGCCGCGTAGCCGATGGCCGGGCTGAGCGCGAAGCAGACGTAGCAGATCGCCAGCAGCGCGAACGCGCCGCCGATGCCCCGGCGCAGCCCGCGGTCGTCCGTCCCCGCCAGGCGGAAGGCGGCGAAGGGCCCGGCGAAGCTGCCCACGCCGCGCGCCGCGTAGAGGATGGCGATGCCGGCGCCGTTCTCGTGGTGGAAGACCTTCTCGCCGAAATACGCCAGGAGGACCAGCACGCCGCCCAGCGTGAGCCCGAAGCTGGCCTTGACCGCGAGGAGCGCGCGCACTTGCCGGTGCGAGGCCACGTAGCGGATGCCCTGGCGCAGCTCGCGCACGCCGAACAGGTTCTCGAAGCGCGAACCCGGCTCGCGCGCCTCCTGGGCCATCTCCAGGGCGTCCCGATCGGCCCGCTTGGCGTGCCCGGCGGGAAGACGCGCGATCAGCGCCGCCGAGCCGATGAAGCTGGCGGCGTCGCAGACGAAGGCCGCGTCGCGCCCCACCAGCAGAAGCGCCACGCCGCCCAGCCCTGACCCGACGGCCAGCGTGGCGGCCCAGAGCGAGTTCTCCAGCGTGGCGGCGAGCGGGTAGTCCTCCTCGGTCACCAGATTGGGGAGCATGGCCTGCTGCGCGGGATCGAAGAAGGCGCTGACGAAGGAGTGCGCGGTGACCACCGCGTAGGCGATCCAGGCCTGGTCCGGCCGGCGCACGAAGAGCAGGCAGAGCACCAGTCCGGCGCGCAGCACGTCGCTCAGCAACATGATCGCGCGGCGCGAGACGCGGTCGGCCAGGACGCCCGCGGCGGGACCGGCGAGGAAAGCCGGGAGGGAGCGCGCGAGCAGCGCAACGGCCACGGCGCCGCCCTGCCCCGTCAGCTCCAGCAGGAGCGAGAAGAGGGCCACGACGTTGAACCAGTCGCCCATCTGCGACACCGCGTTGGCGGCGTAGAGGCGGCGGAAGTCGCGGTTGGTTCGGAGGACCGAAGAAAGCCGCGCCAGTGAGAACGACCGGTCCAAGCGGCGGCTTCTGTAGCATGAGCGGCAAATCGCGTTTGGTTTTGCGTCTGCGCTCGGGGTTCGCGGTACAACTCCGGCGATGGCTTCGAAGCGGCGGGCGCGCCGGCATGTGGTCCTGGGTGCGTGTCTGTGCGGACTGGCCGCCGCGGCGCTCTTCTGGGTCACGCTTCCTTCGGCAGACCCGCTGCGGAAGCAAAACCCCGTGACCACGGCGCTGATCGACGCGCGCTTGCGCGAGGCGCGCGACCGCGGCAGGGCGGCGCGGCGCATCCAGCACTGGGTGCCGCTGTCGCGCATCTCCATCTGGCTGCAGCGGGCGGTGGTCAACAGCGAGGACGCGCGCTTCTGGGAGCACGAAGGCATCGACGTGGAGCAGACGAAGATCGCGCTGACCTCGGCGGTGGAGGAAGGGCGCCTGGGTCGCGGCGCCTCCACCATCACGCAGCAGCTGGCCAAGAACCTCTGGCTGGGCGAGGAGCGGTCGATGTGGCGCAAGGCCCGCGAGTACTTCCTCGCGCGCAGGCTGGAGGCGCTGGGGAAGAAGCGGATCCTCGAGCTGTACCTGAACGTGGTGGAATGGGGCCCGGGCATCTACGGCGCCGACGCCGCGGCGCGCTTCTGGTTCGACAAGCCCGCCTCGGAGCTGTTGCCGGAGGAGGCGGCGGTCCTGACCGCGATGCTGCCGGCGCCGCGCAAGCGCAATCCGACCAAGCCCTCGCCGCACCTGCGAAAGCGGGCCCACGAGGTGCTGGCGCTCTATTCGCTGTACCACGAGCTCTCGCCCGAAGAAGTGGCCGACACGCAGTGGAGGCTCGACGCGGCGCTCGCTCCCCGCTGACTCAGTCCTCGCGGTGCACGCGGGCGGGCGAGAACGCCGGGATGCACACCGCGAAGTATTCGTTCTCTTCGCCCGAAGCATTCGAGTAGCGCACGCGGACGCCAGGCTCGGTCCAGATCGCCTGCCCGCCGCGCACGTCCACCGGTCCCTCCGGCGTCTCCACCCGCAGCGTGCCGCGGACCACGATGGTGAGCTCGCCGAACTCGGGCGTCTGCGCCGGCTCGCTCCAGCCCGGCGGCGAGATCATGTGCGCCAGCGAGAACGGATCGGTCTTGGTGTTGACGTTGCCGAACAGCTCTTCGACGAACTTGCCGCCCGGGACCGGAATCCGGGTGCCGGCGGTGACGACACGGTAGCCTTTCGACATGGCTAGTGCGTACGCCAGCCGACCTGCTTCTCAGCCGGCGACAGCTCCGCCCACTTCCTCGCCACGAACGGATGCAGCTTGGCCTCGAAGGTCCCGCCCAGGTCGATCAGCGCCGCCAGCGCGCTCTCCCGGAAATACGGGTGCGTCGACGAGGGCACGCAGGAGACGCGCACGCCGGCCGAGCCCACCGTCACCTCCACGTCGGAGTCGTCGCACTCGTCGCATTCGAGCGTTCCCGACTCCACCACGTCGCCGATGTGCGGCCACTTGTGCCCGCGCTCGATGGCGTCCTTGGTCAGCCGCGTGCGCAAGCCCATCCGCGAGTCGATCTTCTCCTTGATCTGCGTGAGCGTGGGACTGTTCCTCTGGAAGGTCACGTCGTAGTGGATGATGGCCATTTACGCCTCCACCGGTTCGCTGCCGGGTCTGTCCTTGCGCCGCACGCCGAGCAGGTATGCGGTGATGAATGGGTCCAGCTCTCCGTCGAGCACCGCGTCGGTGTTGCCGCTCTCCACGCCGGTACGCACGTCCTTCACCATGCGGTAGGGCGCGAGCACGTAGTTGCGGATCTGCGAGCCAAAAGAGATGTCCGCCTTGCCCGCCTCGACCTTGTCGCGCTCCGCCTGCTGCTTGCGCAGCTCGAACTCGTAGAGCCGCGAGCGGAGCACCTTCCAGGCCATGTCGCGGTTCTTGTGCTGGCTGCGCTCGTTCTGCATCGAGACCACGATGCCGGTTGGGAGGTGGGTCATGCGGATGGCGGAGTCCGTCTTGTTGACTTTCTGGCCGCCCGCCCCCGAGCTGCGGAAGGTGTCGATGCGCACGTCGGCCGGGTTGATGTCGATCTCGATGTCCTCGTCCACCTCCGGGTAGACGAACACGGAGGCGAAAGAGGTGTGGCGGCGCGCGTTGGAGTCGAAGGGCGAGATGCGCACCAGCCGGTGCACGCCGAGCTCAGCCTTGAGCCAGCCGTAGGCGTGATCTCCGCGCACGATGAAGCTGGCGTTCTTGATCCCCGCCTCCTCGCCCGGCTGGAAGTCGCCCTGCTCCACCGTCCAGCCCTTGCGCTCGACGTAGCGTGTGTACATCCGGTACAGCATCTGCGCCCAGTCCTGCGACTCGGTCCCGCCGGCGCCGGCGTTGATCTCGACGATGGCGTTGAGCTTGTCCTGGGGTCCGGAGAGCATGCGCGACAGCTCCAGCCGCGCCGCTCCCTCGTGCGCCTCCGCGATGGCGGCCCGCGCTTCGGTCCGCGTGGCCTCGTCGTTGGCCTCTTCCGCCAGCTCGTAGAGCGCCACCGCGTCGTCCAGCTTCTGCCGCTCGCGCTCGAAGCCCGCGAGCTGCAGCGCAAGGTCGCTCTTCTCCTTGCTCAGCGCCTGGGCGCGCTTCTGGTCCTCCCAGAAGCCCGGCTGGACGCTCTCCCGCTCGATCAGCTCGACGCGTGCGCGCTTTCGCTCGATGTCAAAGCGCCCCCCGGAGCGCGTCGAAGCGCCGGGAGAGCTCGTCCAGTTCCGGGGGCAGCGTCGCCATGGGGGAGCCTCTACCGCGAATCGCGGCCGGAGGGAACCCGCATGCGCGGAATCGAGTCGCCGACCATCCCCTCCGTTCCCAGCAGGCGCCGCTCGGCCCTCGCCATCCGCAGCGCCTCGCGCGGCGTTCCGTGATCGTAGCCGCGGCAATGCAGGATGCCGTGCGCCAGCAGGCGCCGCAGCTCGACCGAGAGCGGCCACCCTCCCTCGCGCGCCTGCCGCCGCGCCGTGTCCAGCGAGATCGCCACGTCGCCCAGCGCGCCGCGCTCCTCGAGAGGGAACGACAAGACGTCTGTGGGCGCGTCCTTTCCGCGCCAGCGGCGGTTGAGCGCGCGCATCTGCCGATCGGAGACCACGGCGATGGAAAGCTCCGCCCCGCCGGCCCATGCGACTGCCGCAGCCCGCAGAACGGCGCCTGCATGCCGCGCCCCGGGCGTCCGGAGGACGACCTGCACCTCTCCCGGACCTGTGCGCTGGCGATTTACGATGTGGGCGGAGGTAGCAGAGGCGCAGCGCGGCGGTCAAATCCGCGTCCTGCATGCCGGATTTGCCTTCGTCCGCCAGGGAGCAGGCGGGCGGGCGCCCCCTTCCGTTTGCGCGCGTCCGTCGCTAGATCTAGACCGCGAGTCCCCCCATGCGACGCTGGCCCTACATCCTGGTCGTGGACGACGACGCCGATTTCCGCACGGGCCTGCGGATGGCGCTGGAGATGAAGGGCTACCAGGTCGAGGAGTCGGCCAACGGCGAAGAGGCCCTGGCGCGGCTCGCGGAGCGGCCCCCGCTGCTGGTCCTGCTCGACCTGCAAATGCCGGTGATGAACGGCCGCGAGATG
>DASRTX010000034.1:0-3490 GCA_035655715.1 Myxococcales bacterium
CCGGGCTACCGCGTGGTCCGTACGCAGCCCGTGGTGTTCTCGCCCACCGATCCGCGCACCCTCTACTTCGCCTCCAACACGGTCTGGAAGACGCGCGATGGCGGGCGGACCTGGCAACCGATCAGCCCGGACCTCACCCGCAAGACCTGGGAGGTGCCGGGGAACGTCGGCAAGTACAAGGGAAGCGAGGAGGCGAAGCCGCAGCAGCGCGGCGTGGTCTACGCGCTCGCGCCCTCGCCGCGGGACGCCCGCGTGATCTGGGCCGGCAGCGACGACGGCCTCATCCACCTCACGCGCGACGGCGGCGGGCACTGGCAGGACGTGACCCCCGCGCAGCTCTTGCCCTGGGCCAAGGTGAGCATCCTCGAGGCGGGAAGGTTCGACGCGCAGACGGCGTACGCCGCCATCAACACGCTGCGGCTGGACGACCTGCGCCCGCACCTCCTGCGCACGCGCGACGGCGGCAAGACCTGGCAGGAGATCGTCCGCGGACTGCCGGCGGGCGGCATCGTCAACGTGGTGCGCGAGGATCCGGTGCGGAAGGGGCTCCTCTTCTGCGGAACCGAGCAGGCCGTCTACGTCAGCTTCGACGACGGCGAGAGCTGGCAGCCGCTGCGGCTCAACATGCCGGCCACCTCGATCCGCGATCTGATCGTCAAGGGCGACGACCTGGCGGTGGCCACGCACGGCCGCGGCTTCTGGATCCTCGACGACGTCGAGCCGCTGCGCGAGGTGACCGACTCCGTGGTCAAGCAGGACGCCCACCTCTTCGCGCCGCAGGCGGCGCTGCGCATCCGCTGGAACACGAACACCGATACGCCCCTGCCGCCCGACGAGCCCACCGCCCGGAATCCGCCTGACGGCGCCATCGTCGACTACTTCCTCAAGGAGGCGGCCCAGGTCTCGCTGGAGATCCTCGACGAGGGCGGAGCGGTGGTGCGCAAGTTCTCCAGCGCCGACGCGGCGGAGGCCCCCAAGGACGAGGGCAACGTCCCGCGCTGGTGGATCCGGCCCGCACAGCCGCCTTCCGGAGAGGCGGGGCTGCACCGCTTCGTCTGGGACCTGCACGGGGTTCCTCCGCCGACGCTGGAGCCGGGCTACCCCATCGCCGCCATCCCCCACGACACGCCCAGGGAGCCGCGCGGCCCGTGGGCGATGCCGGGCCGGTACACCGTGCGGCTGACGGCCGGAAAGACGGCGCTGACCCGCCCGCTGGCGGTGCGGATGGACCCGCGCGTCAAGACGCCGGCCAGCGCCCTGCGGCAGCAGTTCGACTTGTCGCGGGAGCTGGCCGCGGCGCTCTTGCAGGGCTTCGAGCTGCTGGGACGCGTGCGCGAGCTGCGCAAGCTGCACCCGGACGACAAGGAGCTCGCCGCGCTGGAGGGCGGCGCCGAAGAGCACAGGCCATGGGCGACGCAGCAGCCGCCGGCGCTGGTGCCCTGGAACGCGCGCCTTGCAGCCGCGTACGATCTCCTGCAGTCGACCGACGCCGCCCCAACGCCGCAGGGAGTGCGGGCGGTCCAACAGGTATTGAAGGAGGCGGCGGGGCTCTTCGCGCGAGCACGTGGCGAAACGGCGAAACAAAGGTAGTTGAATGCTCCGCGGCGGGACCGGGTCCAAGGCCGCGCGGAGGTGGCCTTCGGGATGCGACGGTTCGCGCAACGGTGGGGTGGATTGCTTCGGGAGCGTCCAGTGCGGATGGCACGGCAGCAACTTCGACGGGCTGCAGTCTCGAGGAGCGGCGCGCTGGTCGTCGCGGCTTGCGCGGCGTGCGCCAGCTACAAGCTGATGCCGCTGCCCGGCGGCCCCGGCGCCGTGCCGGTGCGGTACGAGCGGACGCGGATGGGCGTCTTCCATTCGGTGGAGGAGGACGGGGCGCTGGATCGCTTCTTCGCCGGCAAGGGCGCGGTGCTCGCCACCGTGGCGCGGCCGGAGCGCGGCATCTTCTCCTCGGCGGACGGCGGGGGCACCTGGGACTTCGCGCGCGGCCCCGGTCTGGACGAGGTCATCTTCGCGCCGCCCCGGATCCTCGCCCGCTCCTCCGCCACCGTGCTGCGCAGCCCGGACGAGGGGAGGAGCTGGCAGGCAGTCGTTCCCGGGGGCGAGCCGCTGGAGGCGCTCTCGATGGGGCCCGGCGGCACCCTCTACGCCGGCGGGCATGGCCACATCTTCGTCTCCGCCGACGGCGGTGCGACCTTCCGGGCGTTGGCCCCCAACCTGCCCTCGAAGAACTGGCGGGTGCGCAGCATCGTCGCGGCGCCGGACGCGCTCTTCGTCTCGGTGCGGGGCGATCCGCCCGAGCCGCGCGATCTGCGCCAGCGCTTCGCGGCGTTGCTCGAGTACACCTCGGACGAGGCGGTCGCCGCGCTGACGCTGATCGATGCGAGCGGGCCCGGCCGCGGCACGGTGCAATGGGGGACGCCCGGGGACGGCGTCTACGTCTCGCGCGACGGCGGGGTCAGCTTCAGCAAGAGCGGGCTGCTGCTCGACGCCTTCCTCGCCGAGCGCGACGGCGTGCTCTACGCGGTGGCGGCCGATCCGCTGTTGATGGCGGCAGGGCTGATCCGGCGCCATCCCGAGCTGGCCACCGATGCCGAGCGGCAGATGCGCGGCGACCGCGCCGTGGGCACGGCGCTGGCCTCGGCGCTCTGGTATCCGGGGCGCGAGCGCATCCTCGAGGGTCCCATCGCCGGAAGCCCCGTCTTCCGCAGCCTCGACCGCGGCCTGACCTGGCAGCGCGTGGGGGATCCGCCGCTGCCGCTCCGGCTCGCGCTGCGCGAGGTGGTGGAGCGGTCGGCGTGGCAGCGCCCGCAGACGGCCGAGCAGCAACAGCAGCAGCGCGCAGCGGCGCGCCCCGCGGGAAGGGGGCGCAGGGGGGAACGCGGCCCGAGCCCCGCCGGGCACCCGGTGTCGACCGAGACCATGCTCTCCTTCGTGGATCCGGCGCGGCTGCTCGCGCACTTCAACTCCGGCCTCCCACTGGGCGGCATCTCCGCCGGCGTGGCGTATGCGCCCACGCAGGCGTATTGGGACGCGCTGGTGGCGGCGGTGGCGGCCGAGAGCGGCGCCGAGGGGGAGATCTCGCTGGGCCCGGGGCTGCCCGACTTTCCCGCCGGCGCCGCTTTCGAGGTCCTGCGCACGGAGGACGGCGGCGCGACCTGGCAGGAGGTGCCCGCCCAACCGCCAATGGCTCCCAAAGGCATCGTCGCCTATCCCGAATCGCTGGCGGCGGCGGAAGGCCAGGCTTTCTTCGTGCTGGCCGGCCGCGGCCGTCGCGGGCAATCGTTTCGTTCCGGTTGGCGAATCGCAGTTCCGTGATAGAGCGCCCCGGTGTCCAAGGACCGTCTTGCCCGACGCATCGGTTTGTTCGATGCCACGATGGTGGTGATGGGGGGGATCGTGGGCTCCGGGATCTTCGTGACGCCGGCCACGGTGGCGGCTTCCACCGCCACGCGCGCGCAGATGCTGGGCGCCTGGGGGGTCGGCGGCG
>DASRTX010000035.1:0-7067 GCA_035655715.1 Myxococcales bacterium
CCCACATCGCCGCGCTGATCGGGCTCGCGTCCGCGCTGCTGCTCGCGATCGGCGTCTACGGGATGCCGGTGAACCTGGCCGGCATCGCGGCCCTGTTCGGCGGGGCCTTCGGGCTCTTTCCCATCGGTTGGATCGTGCTCAACGCCATCTTCGTCTACGACATCACCGTGGCGACCGGAAAGTTCACCGTCGTCAAGGACACCATCGCCGGCCTGGCCAGCGACCGCCGCATCCAGGTGCGCTCATCGGCTTCAGCTTCGGCGCGTTCATCGAGGGCGCGGCGGGCTTCGGGACGCCGGTGGCCATCTCCTCCGCCATGCTCATCGGCCTCGGTTTCCGGCCGCTGCCGGCAGCCTGCCTCGCTCTGATTGGAAACACTGCCCCGGTGGCCTACGGCGCGCTCGGGTCGCCGCTGATCGCGCTCGCCAAAGTGACCAACCTGCCCCTCGAGCAGCTCTCCGCCATGGTGGGCCGGCAGCTGCCGTTCTTCTCCGTGATCGTTCCCTTCTGGCTGGTCTGGGCGATGACGGGATTCGCCGGGATGATCGAGGTGTGGCCGGCCTGCCTCGTGGCCGGCGTCACCTTCGCCGTTCCCCAGTTCCTGGTGAGCAACTTCCACGGGCCCTGGATCGTGGACATCGTCGCCTCGGCCGTGTCGATCGCCGCCACCGTCCTGTTGCTGCGGTTCTGGCAGCCGAGAAAGGTGTGGCTCTTCGAGGACGAACGCGTCGAGGCTGTGTCGGGAGCGCTCGGCCAGGTGTCGGCCGGCTCCATCGGCGCGATGAAAGTGCGCGGAGCGGCTCCACGGCACAGCGCGCGCGAGGCGTGGGTCGCCTGGATGCCCTGGCTCGTCCTCTCGGTGTTCGTCTTCGCCTGGGGCCTGCCGCCGGTGAAGGACTGGCTGAACGGCATCCACAACCCCACCTGGCAGGTGCCGTACCTCCACAATCTGGTGCTGCGCGCGCCCCCGGTGGTCGCGAAGGCCACCGAGGAGGCCGCCACCTTCAGCCTCAACTGGCTGTCGGCCACCGGCACCGGCCTGCTCCTCGCCGGCATCGTCTCCGGCCTGCTTCTCGGCCTCAAGCCCGGCAAGCTGATCGGCATCTACTTCGGCACGCTCAAGCGCGTGCGCTATTCGCTGCTCACCATCGCGGCCATGCTGGCGCTCGGGTTCACCACGCGCTACGCGGGATCCGATGCGACCATGGGGCTGGCCCTGGCGTCCACCGGAAAGGCCTTCGCCTTCTTCTCCGCGCTGCTGGGCTGGCTGGGCGTGGCGCTGACCGGCAGCGACACGTCGTCCAACGTGCTCTTCGGCAACCTCCAACAAGTAACGGCCCGGCAAGTAGGCATTCCTCCCCTGCTGGCGGCGGCGACCAACAGCTCGGGCGGAGTGATGGGCAAGATGATCGACGCGCAGAGCATCGTGGTGGCTGGCGTGGCCACGGGCCAGGTGGGAAGCGAAGGGCCCATCCTCCGCTACGTCTTCTTCCACAGCCTCGCGCTGGCCGTGCTGGTCGGGCTGCTGGTGTGCCTGCAGGCCTTCGTGCTGCCGGGAATGATTCCGCGTTAGACCCCGACGGGCGCGAGGTGCCTGGCTCCACCTTCGCGGACGGCAGGGAGCCAACAGATCCGTCGCCGCCGCGGATGTCTGTCCCAGGAGTCGGAAGCAGATTGAGGAGATGGAGATGCAGAGAGTCGCATGCGGAGTCCTGGCTGCGGTGGCAGCGTGCGGCCGCGCCGTTGCTCCCCAGGAAATCGCCCCGGATGCGGGATCCGCAAGCGCATCGGCTGCACCGGGCACTCCTCCCCCGGCCGTTGCCTCTGGGTTGCCCCTGCCGCGCGGTGGGTCCGGCAGCCACCGATTCCAGATCGGCGCAGCCCACGGCCTCTATCTCGTCGACCCCGCTGCCGGCGAGGCTCCGGTCCAGGGGCTGGTGGTGGTCACGTTGGGACCCATTGGCGGCGGCAACTTCATCCCGCCCGCCGACGTGGTGGTGACCCTCAACGGCGTCCCGCTCCTGCGCGATCCCAAGCTCAACGGCGCTTTTTTTCGTCTCGATCCCGACGGTCCGCGGCCGGCGATCGGCAGCGGCGGACAGATGGTGATCGTCGCCGCCGGTACGGACCCGGCGGACGGCAGGCGCATCCAGCGCCAACTGGTGCTGGACTGTCCCGCGGACATCCAGGTTGGCTCGTCGCCGCCGGCCGGCGCGTCCCTGGGCACGGCTGCGTCGCTGCGCATCGTCTCTTCCAGCGATCTCACCGTGAATGCCGGCGTTCCGTTGATGGCGAACATCTTGCCTCAGGTAATGCTCTTCGGATACGACGCTGCGACCCGATCGCTCGCGCCCTCGGGTTCGCCCAGGAACATCAGCCCGGGGCCGCTCTCGGTGGAGGTCGCAGTGACGCCGACGGCGGCGGAAGGATGGCTCCTGGATCTCCGTTGGCCGGGGCCGTTCGTGCTCGACGGCCAGACCGGCGGTTTCTGCGGGCTCGCCAAGCGCTGGACGTACAGGAAGTGAAAGGCGGCCCGAAGGCCGCCTTCCGGCAGCGACAACTCAGTCACCCTCAATCATCGTCGACGCCGCCCTCCGGAAGTCCCAGGCCGATGGCCCTCGCTTTCCCCTGCAGCTCGAGGATGTCGAGGCCCGCGCCGTTGCGGTCGGTGGCGTAGATGAAGCCGCGGTTGTCGATCTCCACGTTGTTGGTCATGTAGCCGTCCGGCGTCGTGTTGGCGTTGGACACGGGCACGTAGAAGCCCACCTCCACCGGCGCCTGCGGCTCACGGATGTCGAAGGCGCGGATGCCGCCGGTGAAGAAGGCGATGGTGGTGAGGCGACCGTAGAACGGGTTGCGGAAGTTCTCCTCGTTGGCGTGCACGCCGAAACGGGCTCCGCGCGTGCAGTAATTGCCGCGGGGGAACTGCTCTCCGCGCCGCGGATCGACAGCCATGGTGGCGAGCACCATGGGCCCCTGCCAGAAGCTCTGCTCCACGCGCGTGCCCGGAGGAGAGGTGCGCGAGTTCTCGATGGTGATGTCCACGGTGAAAGCCCAGTGCGGCGCCTCCTGGCAGAGGTCGGCGGTGGCCTCGGAGGAAAGGATGACGATGTCGCGCGTCTTGAACTCGGTGAAGTTGCCGTAGCTGGCGGGCTTCATGCCGAAGATGGGCATGCTGGTGTGGCCACCCTGATCAGCGGACATGAAGAGCAGGCCAGTCTGCACCGACTCGATGTCCTCCACCGTCGGCCGGTCGGGATCGCCCACCCAGGTACCGCCCAACGACGGCGGCAAGAGCTTCTTCCGGTCGAGGATCTGCAGCGCGCCGTCGTCGCCCACGCCCCACGCGGCGTAGATGCGGTTGCCGACCACGTCGTCAGGACCCGCTCCACGCGCCAGCGCTTGTCCCGCCTGCGGGTGCTCGAACGTGGAGATGGCGCCGTGCAGCGAGTTGGGCACCGCGCCGGTTCCGTCGGGCTGCGCCCCCACCAAGCCGAAGGTGCGGATGTACTTCGGATAGCCGGTGAGAACGGGGATGGGCGATCCAGATAGGGCGGCCGCCGGCGGATGGCTCCAGTCATAGATCAACATCGCCTGGCTGGTGCGCCAGCGGTTGGGCGCAGGCACGTCGCGGCTTCCCGGCATGAAGGCGATGCCGCTCTTGCACTCCCACCAGTCCTTGTGCGTGCTGCGGATGGCCGGGCTGTTGGCGCTCTTCTTCAACGCCGCCACCGGCGCCGGGTTGCTGACGTTGGTCACGTCCCACATCTCATATCCAGCCGCCGCGCTGCCCTGGACGTTGCGTATTAGATACACGTGGCCATTGACGCCGCCGGGCAGATCCGAGCCGAGGCAGAGGCGGACCATCTGCGCCTGACCTCCCGCGAGCGGCACCGGGATGTGCGCTTTCTCCACCGGGCGGGCGGGATCGGAGACGTCGATGATCATCGTCCCGTTCTCCTCCACGGGATTGCCGGCCTTGAGCGTGTTGGGGCGGTTGCCGCCATGGGTGCCGGCAAAGGCGATGGTCCTGCCGTCCGGGTAGACGATGACGTTGGGCTGGTACGAGGGCCTTCCCTGAAGGTCGACATGGCCGACGCGACGCATGTTCCGCTGCTCGCCGCTCTGGCTGATGCGGCCGCGATCGTCGTCGCGGTCGCGCCCCTGCGCGCTCCCCGCTGCCCCCAAGGCAATCACGACGATCACGGCGGATCGCTTCGCTGCTCTCAACATGACTTCCTCCTCCCGCAATGGCCGGGAGCGGCACGCGCCGGTCCGGCCGAACAGAATCGAGAGAGTGCGCGTGGGCCGCCTCACCGCGGCAGCGCGCGAACCGGACGAACCGGCTGCTGCCGCGCGTGATGCGCTCTGCGTGCGTTCCCGTCAAGAGGCCTGGCGTCAACCGTTCGCCGGCAACGACACGGGTCGGAATCTTGCCCATCCGACCTCAGGCCCGATAGTTTGCCGCGGAGGCCCTCCATGATCGCTGCCTGTGTGGCGCTGGCCATCGCCGCGCCACCCCCCCTTCGTCTTGCCGATCTGCTCCGCGAGGCAAGAGAGAAAAATCCCGAGCTGAAGGCCGCCCGGGCGCGAGCGTCGGGGGCAAAGGACGCCGTTTCCCCTGCCGGAACGCTGGACGATCCCATGCTGATGGTCCAGCTCTGGAACGCCCCCGTGGATTTTTCCACGGTGCCGGTGATGATCCAGCTGACGCAGCCCATCCCGCTCGGCGGCAAGCGGAGCGCGCGCGCAGACGTCGCCAGCTCGGCTGCGGCGGTGGCCGCGGCAGAGCTGTCGGCGCGGGAGAGGGAGATCGACGCGCAGGTGGCGGCGGCCTACGCCGATCTCTTCCTCGCCGAGCGCGAGCAGGAGGTCGACGACGAGGTGGAGAACGTGCTCAAGGTGCTGCTCCAGCTCTCGCAGACGCGCGTGGCCACGGCCCGAGGTGAGCTGCTGGAAATGCTGCGCGCGCAGGCGTCGCTGGTGCAGCTGCGCTCGGATCGCGAGGTCGCCATCGACCGTCGCAAGTCGGCCTGGGCTCGCCTCAGCGCCCTGGTCGACCGCGAGCAGGCGCTGCCGGCAGGGTCGACCACCGCGCCCGGCCTGGTTCCTTCGCTGCCCGATGTGGCCACGCTGCAGGCCCGCGCGCTGCGCAAGCGGCCGGAACTGGCCGGGGCCCGCGCCCAGGTCGAAGGGGCGGAGGCGCAGGCTCGCCTGGCGAGGGCCGCGCAGGTTCCAGACCTGAGCGTCTTCGTGGCGGAGATGCACACCTTCAAGAACCCGGCGGGCGTGTCCGATTTCCTCTTCGCCGGCGTACAGGTCAGCCTGCCCATCTTTCGCGGCAGCAAGACCGGACCGATGATCTCCTCCGCGGATTCGCAGGTCGTCGCCGCTCGCGAATCGGAGCACGGGTTGCGCAACCGGGTGGCGGCGGAGGTGGCCGAGGCGCATGCGCATGTCGTCTCCGAGCAGCGGCAGATCGACCTGCACCACCAGCTCATCCCCATCGCGCGCCACGCCGTGGAGACGGCCCAGTCCAGCTACGCCGCGGGCCGCGGCGAGTTCACCATGGTGCTGGACAGCGCGCGCGAGCTGCGCATGCACGATCTCGAGCTGGCCAGCCATCTGGCGATGTACGAGAAGCGCCTGGCCGAGCTGCAGGCCGCGGCCGGCTCGGACCTGGGTCTCGACGAGTCGGCGGAGAGCGGACATGACGAGCGGCACTAGCGCCGTAAACAGCACGGCCCTCGCGGTCGCCGCCTGCGCGCTGCTCTTGCTCGCGGCCTGCGCGAGAAAGAAGGATCTCTCGACCGCGCTGCACGCAGGCGACTTTTCGATGGTGCTGCGTCTGGACCCCGATCCCCCGCTGGCGGGCGAGAACGTCCTGCACCTGGATCTGCGGGATGCGGGCGGCGCGCCGGTGGACGGCGCGCGGCTCGACTTCGGCAGCGTCATGCCGGCGATGGGAGCCATGCCCGAGATGAAAGGAGGGGGGAACGCCAAGGAGCTGGGTGGCGGCCGGTACGACGTCGCGTATGCCCTCTCGATGCTCGGCGACTGGACGCTGAGGCTGGGAATCGAGGCTCCGGGCCACGCGCGCGCCGAGCTGCGGCTCAAGGTCTCGCCGCCGAGGAGAGGATACACCGTCGAGGGCCAGCCGATGCCCGTCGCCGGCGAGACCGCCCCGCGCATCGAGCTCTCGCCGCAGCGGCAGCAGCTCATCGGGGTCGTCTATGCCCGGGCGGAGCGGCGGCCGCTGCGGCTCTTGCTGCGCGCTGCCGGCCGCGTCGAGGTGGACGAGACCCAGGTCAGCGACGTGGTGCTCAAGTACGACGCGTATGTCGATCGGCTGCTGGTCGATCAGAGCGGCCAGCGCGTGCGCAAGGGCGAGCCGCTGCTGACGCTCTACAGCCCGGAGCTGCTGTCGGCCGAGCAGGACTACCTGGTGGCGCTGCGCAGCCGCGGCGTCCCCGGCAGCGAGCAACTGGCGCGCGCCGCCGAGGAGAGGCTGAAGCTGTGGAACCTGGACGACGAACAGATCGCCTCGATGCGGGCGCGCGGGAGCGCCGAGCCGCGCGCCACCGTCCGCAGCCCGGCGGCAGGGACGGTGCTGGAGAAGAACGTGGTGGCGGGCACCAAGGCGATGGCCGGGACGGTGCTCTACCGCATCGGCAACCTCGGCCGCGTCTGGGTGATCGCCAGCCTCTTCGAGTCCGACGCGCCCTGGCTGGAGCCGGGTCTGCACGCCACGCTCGGCCTGCCCTTCGCGGGCGGCGCGACGCTGAAGGGCACCGTGCAGTTCGTCTATCCCACCGTGGACGAGAAGACGCGCTCCGTCCGGGCCCGGCTGGTGTTCCCCAACGCGCAGCTGTCGCTCAAGCCGGGCATGTTCGCCGATGTGAGGATCGAAGTGCCGTTGGGCGCGCGCCTCTCCGTCCCCGACGACGCGCTGCTCGCGTCCGGAGAGCATCGCTATGCCTTCGTCAAGCGCGGCGAAGGAGCGCTGGAGCCGCGGGAGGTGAAGGTCGGGGTGGTCGCCGACTACACAGAGGTCCTCGCCGGCCTCG
>DASRTX010000036.1:0-4208 GCA_035655715.1 Myxococcales bacterium
AAAGGTGAGATCGGGTATGCAGAAGACGCGAAACAGCGCAGCAGGCAGTCTCGCAGCCACGCTGCTGGTGCTGATTGCGGCCTGTGGTACCGGTGCGCCAGTCGAGCCGCAGAAGCAGTTCAGGGTTCGCCATCAGAACCCTGCCGAGCTCGACACCCTGAACGGGCTCCTCTCCATTTCCGTGAGCGACTCCTGCCTCTCCATCGATCTGCAGGGCGCACCGCCGGGCGGGGACGTCACGGTGACGGTCGACGCTGACTCCACCTGCGATGCGGGCATGAACGGCCTATCCCCCAGCCTGCTTGGCCTCGACGGCCTGCGAGCGGACAAGATCAAGACGAAGCAGTTCGATCGCTGGTTCAACCAGGATCCGTACTCGGCAAATCAGGTGATGAAGTACTTGACCAAGTGCGCCTTGCCGGATGGCGAAACCCTCAACTACGCCTCCGACAACGGTGCCTCGTACTCCTGGCCCGGGGTTTTCGGCCTCGCGCCGCGCTGGGCTTCGGGCGAATCGGTTCCCGAGGACGAGCAGCAGCTGGTTTCGGCTTGCGTGGCCGCGCACGCGAACAAGTACGGCGCACACGTGCTCATCTCGGTGTTGGGCCGGCGCGCGGACGGCACGCCCCTTCCCATGGACGCGGGCGAGCTGGCGAGCTTCCCCGTAACCGAGGGCTGCTTCTTCGGTAACCTCTTCCACAAAGACGGAGCCTTCGCCGGCGACGATCGTCCCATCTCGCTGAGCGACGCCGACACCAGCCTGCGCGCCTGCGCCCTGCCCGACCGCTCGGGTGGCGGCGCCAGCTCGAACTGCGCGCCGATGGTGTACGCCGGCAAGTGCAGCGACATCTGCACGCCCGATCCCAGCGGCCTCTACTACTCGTCGTGCCAGGTGAAGGGGAAGTCGTACAAGGCGCTCTCCACCCGCATCCAGCCCAACGTGAACTACACCTGCGGCGACGGCATCTGCCAGGTCACCGAGAAGTGCGGCACCGGCACGACCTGGGACAACTGCGCGCTGGACTGCGGCCCCTGTAATTGAGGCAGAATCGCCTCCCGGGAGCTCCAGCTCCGGGCGGACGATGACCGAGACTCAAGACAACCGACCTGTTCCCCATGTGCCTGGGTATCGCGTCGAGCGATTCCTGGGCGCCGGCGGCTTCGGGGTGGTGCTGGAGGCCGTCTCCGACTCCGGCGAGCGGGTCGCACTCAAGATCTCCACGGCGGACGCGGTGGCGGCGGCACAACTCGCGCGCGAGGAGAAGGCGCTGAGGGCCGTGGGACCCGCGATCGGCCCGGAGGTCCGCGCCTCGGGAACCCTGGCCGACGGCTCGGCCTGGATGGCGCTCGAGCTGCTTCCACCTCCCACCCTCGCGCAGCGCATCGAACAGATCGGCGGGCCGATGCACCGGAGCGAACTGTCCGACCTGGCTCCGGCGCTGCTCGATGCGGTCGCGGGCGTGCACGCGCATGGTTTCGTCCATCTCGACCTGAAGCCCGCCAACATCTTCATCTCGCAGGGCGTGCGCCTGATCGATTTCGGGCTTGCATGGCCGTTGGGACAGCGCCAGCCGCGGGGGCAGGCTTTCGCCGGCACCGCCGAATACGCCAGCCCCGAGCAGTGCGAAGAGAAGGTCGATCTCGACGCCCGCGCGGATGTCTACTCCCTGGGCGTCATCTTCTTCGAGCTCCTCACCGGCCGACCCCCCTTCGTCGGGGAGGCCCAGGCGGTGCGCGAAGCGCACGTGGGGTTGCGGCCGCCCAGGCCCAGCCAGCTGACGCCGATGGGAATGGCGCTGGAGCAGGTGGTCCTTCGGTGCCTGACGAAGGATCGCGGCCGCAGGTACCAGGGCGCCGCCGATTTGAAGGCCGCGCTCCGCGCCGGGCTGATCCGGGAGAGCACACCCCACCCGACGCCCCCGGCCGTCACGCCGGTGCCGGCCCGCGCGCTGGAGCGCAGGCAGGTGGGGCTCCTCTTCTTCACCTCCGGCGCCGACGTGGGCTCGGTGCAGTCGGCGGTGCGCAGCCTGGGCGGTGAGCTGGGACACGCCGCGCGCGGCCGCTATGCCGCGATCTTCGCCGGCGAGGCGGGCCAAGACCCCGTCCGCCGCGCCTACCGGGCGGCGCAAGGCCTGGCGGAGCGCGGGCTGGCCCCGCGCGCCCTGGTGGATCTGGGGGCGGTGAATGCGCAGCGCCGTCCCGACGGCACCATCCGCTACATCTCGCCGGAGCTGGGACGGGAGGACCGGTATGCGGCAGAGAGCGATCCGCTGGGGCCGCTCGCCACCGCCGCGGCCGCGGAGGTCCTGGCGGAGATCGGCTGGGATCTAATCGCCGGCCGTTCCGGCGTGTTCGCTTCGCGCCAGGACGGCGCCGATCGGCTGCAGTCCGCCACCGTCATCCAGCTCGGAGCCGGCCCGCTGGTGGGACGCGAGGACGTGGTCCGCTCCCTGGTCGCCGCCGCGCGCGACGCCGCGGAGGGCAACGTTCCCTCGGTGACGACGGTGACCGCGGATCCGGGATATGGCAAGACGCACCTCGCCGCCGCCCTGCTGGAGCGGCTGCGCGCCCAGCTGCCCGTCCTGGAATTGATGGACCTGCGCGCGCGCGACCCGGTGGCAGGTGCCGCGGGCGAGACGCTGCGCGCCCTTCTCGTCCGCGCCCTCGAGCTGCCGCCCGACGCGGGCGAGGAGTCGGCGCGCGCCCGGTTCACCGCTGCGGTCGGCCGCGCCGCAGCCGCCGAACTCTGGCCCGCGGCAGCGCTGACGCTGCGCCTCGTGCCTCCAGACGCCACGCTGGTGCGATCGCTGGCCGCGGCTCCCGGCGTGCTGCGTTCCATGGCCATGCGCGCGGTGGGAGAAGCGCTCCGCGCCCGCGCGCGGCGCCGGCCGCTCTGCCTGCTCCTCGACGACGCGCAGTTCGCCGACGACACCGCGCTGGACGCGCTCGAGTATGCCGCGCTGGCCGAGGCGCAGACGCCTATCTTCGTCTGCGCCCTGGCGCGACCCTCCTTCACCGCGACGCGGGCATCTTTTGGCGAGCGAGCCGCCCGCCGCGAGCTCCACCAGCTGGGGCCTCTTGCGCCGGAGCGGGCCGCTGAGCTGTGCCGGCGGCTCCTGGCCCCGGCGGAGAACGTCCCGGCGGCGGCCATCGATCGGCTGGTGCAGCGGACGCAGGGTGTTCCGCTCCTCCTGGTGGAGTTGGTGCGCGGCCTCAAGCGCGACGGCGTGGTCCGCAAGCGGATGCGGGGCGACACCTGGTTCCTCGCCGCGGACGAGCTGGACAAGTTGCCCGACTCGCCCCTGGTGGAGTGGCTGGCGGAACGCGAACTCGCGGCGCTGCCACAGGAACTGGCGGCGCACGCGCGGCTGGCCGCGCTGCTCGGCCCGGAGGTCTCTGCCGAGGAGATCGAGGGCGTGGTCAACCGGCTCGACGAGGAGAGAATGGCCGCGGAGTTCCCGCTCGACGCGCAGGTGGCGACGCGGCGTCTGGCGGGGCTTGGGCTACTGGTGACCACCCGGACGGGCTCCTTCCGGTTTCGCCACGCGCTGGTGCGCGATGCCGTCGAACGGTCGCTGCCCGCGGCGCAGCGCACGCGCATCCACTCCGCGGCGGCCCGCTTCTACCGGATGACGGGAGCGCTGCCCGAGGCGCGCCGGCTGCCGCTGCTCGCCCGGCACACCGCCGAGGCAGGGTTGCGCGAGGAGGCGGCGGAACTCCATCTGCGGCTGGCCGAAGACGCGCGCAGCCGCCACGCTTACGTCGACGCGGAACGCAGCTACAGCCAGGTGTTGCTCCTGCTGGGCGAGGAGGACCGGCCCGGCCGCCTCTCCGCCTTGCGCGGCCGGGGAAGCATGCGCTACCGGATCAGCCGCTACGACGACGCGCTGGCCGACCTGGAGGCGGCGAAGTCCATCGCCAAGGCCGTGGGCGACAGCTCGGCAGAGGCTGAGATCCTCCTCGACGCCGCCACCGCGCTGGACTGGATGGGGGACTTTCCCCGCTCGCGCGCCCTGGTGGAGGAAGCGCAGGCGCTCCCGCAGGCGTCGACCTCGCAGCTCCTGCGGGCGAGGCTCTTGATGGGCCACGCCCGCGCCCTGCACCGGGTCGACCGGAACGCGGAAGCGGCCGCGGGGTTCAAGGAGGCGGTCCGCATCGCCGAGTCGGTGGGAGACGCGGGCTACGAGACGCTGATCATCTCGCTGGTG
>DASRTX010000037.1:0-2238 GCA_035655715.1 Myxococcales bacterium
GGTCGTAGGCGCACGCGCTCCCCTGCTGACCCGCACCGAGCACCAGCATCCGCATGTCGTAGCTCCTTGATTCGCAAAAAGATACAGGTCCCGGACGCAGGGTGGCGCCGGGACGTGGGGCACGCGGGCGCGGTTCAAGCCGCGCGCGAGAGGGGCGCAAGATAGCGGGCGGGCGCGGCGGACGCAAAAGCCCGGCACGCCGAAGCAGCGGTGCGGCTTCGCGACCGCGCGCCCTCTCCGGCCGGCCGAGGCCGTCCACCTCTCCCGTACCGGGCTACCCATTAGTCACATCTCTGGATAGAATGGACGCGTCCACAGGGTCCACTCCAGAAGAGGGGAAGGGGTGCATGGTCGAGGCATGGGTGGAAAGCGAGCTGGCAACGCTGGACCTGGGCGACAAGCGTCGCAACCGCAGGTGCATGGCCACGGTGCAGGCGTTCTGGAACACGCCCGATGCGTCGATCCCGGAAGCGAGCCGGAGCCCGGCCGAACTGCAGGGAATCTATGGGCTGCTCAGCGCCGACACGACGAACCCGGAAGCGATCCGGCAGGCGCATGCGTCCGCGGTGGTGAGGCGCGTGGAGGGGCTCGAGGAGATCTACGTGGTCCACGACACGTCGGAGCTGGCCTTCAACACGTTGCGCGGCACGGAAGGCCTCGGCCGGCTGAGCGGATCGTACAGCCGCGGCCTGATGATGCACAGCGCGATGGTCGTGGACCGGAGCGGAGTGCCGCACGGTCTGCTGCACCAGGTGACCTGGCCGCGTGACGAGGCCGACGTGGGAAAGCGCCACACGCGTCGGCAGCGGCGGATCGACGAGAAGGAGAGCGAGCGCTGGTTGGCGACCGTGCGCGTTTGCGAGCAGCGGCTCCCCGCGACGATGCGGGCGTGGATCATCGGCGACAGCGAGTCCGACATCTACGAATACATGGCGATGCCACGCCGGCCCGGGCTCGACCTGCTGATCCGGGCGACGCACAACCGGCGGGTGCGCGGCGCGGGAGATGCCCGATATCTGTGGGACGCGGCCGAGGCGGCACCGGAGGTCGGCCAGCTCAAGATGAAGCTGAACCGGACGCGGGAGCGGGAGGCGCGCGACGCGGTTCTGAGCGTGCGACTGTGCGAGTCGCTGGAGATCGTGCGGCCGGCGCACCTGAAGCAGCAGTGCGCCGCCGAGAGCGTAGTGGTCAGCGTGGTCCTGGTGCGCGAGGTCGGGACGGTGCCCGAGGGCGCCGAGCCAGTCGAGTGGCTGCTGGTTTCCACCCGGCCGCTGGCGGGCTTCGCGGATGCGGCCGCGTGCGTGCAGGCGTACACCGAGCGGTGGAAGGTGGAGCGCTACCATTACACGCTCAAGAGCGGCTGCCAGGTGGAGAAGCTGCAGCTCGAGCGCGCGGAGCGCCTGGAGCGGGCCGTTGCGCTTTACTCGATCGTGGCGTGGCGGCTGCTTCATGTCACCTACCTCTCCCGCACGGCGCCGGATCTGCCCTGTACGGCCGCGCTGGACGAAGACGAGTGGAAGGTGCTGCACCGGATGGCGAACCCGGGCAAGCGGGTGCCCCGCAAGGCGATGGCCCTGAAGGAGGCCGTGCGGCAGATCGCCCGGCTCGGCGGCTTCCTTGGGCGCAAGGGCGATGGCGAGCCCGGCGTGAAGGTGCTCTGGCGCGGCCTGCGGCGCCTGGCCGACTTCGTCCTCGCATTTCACACCCTCAGTCCTCGGCCACGATTTGTGACCAATGGGTAGCCCGGTACGGGAGAGGTGGCGAGCCCCAGCGAGCCGGAGAGGGCGCGCCGCATCGGCAACGAGCCGCAGCCGCCCCGCGCGCGCTTCTCCCCGAGGCCGCCTCCTCCATCGAATCATCGAGTCATCGAGCCATCGAGCAACTTCATCCCCAGGTCCCCTCCTCCCCAACTAGTCTGCGCGCGCTCGCCTCCCTATCTTCCCCCCGCATTCGAACGACCGTTCAAGCGCACACGGACGCCCATGCTCCGGCTCCACGAATACACGTATCACCGCCCGTCCACGCTGGCCGACGCGCTCGGGCTGCTCGCCGGCCGCGAAGACGCCCTTCCCATCGCGGGGGGGACGGACCTGATGCCGAACATGAAGCACCGCCTCTTCTCCCCGCGCCACCTGGTCGCGCTGAAGGGCGTGGCGGAGATGCGCGGCATCGGCCTCGCCGACGCGGACGGGAACGCGGTCGAGGACGGCGCGGCGGGGGCGGCGCAGCTGGTCATCA
>DASRTX010000038.1:0-8392 GCA_035655715.1 Myxococcales bacterium
AGAGCTCGCAGAGCGAATCGAGCCGCTTCGCGTACCGGGCCATGAGCAGCTCGTCGCGGAGCATGCCCACCAGCGGCGGCGTCAGCGTCATGGTGATGCGGAAGGGGATGCCCTCGTCGGCGCACTTGTCGAAGACCTCGAGCAGCGGCAGGTAGGTCTCGGTGATGGCCTCGTAGAGCCAGTCCTCCTCGAGGAACTCGGGGTATTCGGGGTGCCGCACGTAGGGCAGGTGCGCGTGCAGCACGATGCAGAGCGCGGCCCTGTTCATTCGTCGCCCTCGAGATCGGGCAGGAGGTGGGTCATGCTCCAGGGCAGCTTCCCACCCGGGCTGGAGCCGAAGGGCCCGCCGATGCTGGAGCCGTTGAAGCTGCGCGGCTGCAGGCGGCGCTCCCACCCCGCAGGCGCCGCGCCGCCGTAGTTGAGCGGCCTGCCGGTGGCGATGCCGCCCACGATCGACTGGTCGAGCGGGATGCGCAGGTAGAAGGTTTCCAGCTGATCGGAGGGAGCGGCGGGCGGCAGCTTGATGGGGCGACCGGCGCGCATCATCCGCGCCCCGCGCTCGCCGACGGCCCAGAGCTCGGCGCGGACCTCGATGCCGGCCGGCAACTCGCGCAGGTACCAGCCCCGCGCCTCCAACTGCACCTCGACCTCCCGCACCAGCTCTCCGGCCCCGTTGCGCGCGTTCCAGAGCTTGAGGACGGCGCGGGCCGCACCGAGCCCCGCGAAGGCCGCCTCGATCTGCTGCTGCGAGAAGTCCCAGTACACGTAGAGAGTCTGGGGATCGCGGACCATTCCCACCAGCCGCGCATCGCCGTACGACCAGGGCAGGTCGCCCAGGCTTTCGTTGACGTGCCCGTGGGCGGGCTGCGGAGCGGCGGCGGCCGGCGTGTGCACGCGCACGTCGGACTCGGGCACGATACCCGGCGGGGCCAGCGCAACACCGGGGTGCGAGGGCTCTCCGGGATGCTGGTCGATGGGGTGACCGTTCTGCTGTCCCGCAGGCGGCACGACCGCAGACCGCTTCGTCGCCGGCATGGGGCCGGGGACGTCGGGGGTGGCGGACGGGACGAGCGGAGCGCCGGGATTCGATTTGGGGCTGTTCGGCATGCGGGCGGAGAGCGACGTGCGACGGAGACATAGATCGCGAACCGGGTGCGCGCAATGCTTCGTACAAGCAGGGCGTCGGTGGTCCGACAGCGCTGCGCAGATCTACGGAGGGTCAGTCCACCTTGCGGTCGATGATGGTGGTGATCCCCATGCCGTAGCCGATGCAGAGCGTGATCAAGGCGCGGCGCTGGCCGGTGCGCTCCAGCTCGTGGAGGGCGGAAGCGAGCAGGATGGCCCCGGTGGCCCCCAGCGGGTGGCCCAGCGCGATGGCGCCGCCGTTGGGATTCACCTTCTCCAGCGGGATGCCCAGCTCCTGCGCGACCACCAGCGGCACCGGCGCGAAGGCCTCGTTGATCTCGAAGATGTCGATGTCCGCCACCGTGAGATCGGCCTGCGCCAGCGCCTTGCGGGTTGCGGGGATGGGGCCGGTCAGCATCAGCAGCGGGTCGCTGCCCGCCACGGCCATGCTGACGATGCGCGCCCGCGGCTTGAGCCCAAGGCTGCGCGCCCTGCCCTTGGTTGCCACCACCACCGCCGCTGCCCCGTCGACGATGCCCGACGAGTTGCCCGCGTGCAGCACCCCGCCCTCCTTGAACGAGGGCTTGAGCGCCGCCAGCGTCTCCACGGTGGTGCCGGGGCGCGGGTGCTCGTCGCGATCGAAGGTCCTCTCGCCCAGCTTGAGCGGGAGGATCTCGCGGGCGAACCAGCCCCGCTCGATGGCGTTGGCCGCCTTGCGCTGCGACTCCGCCGCGAACTCGTCGAGCCTCTGGCGGGAGTAGCCCCATTTCGCGGCGATCATCTCGGCGGAGAGGCCCTGCGGCACCAAATTGGGCCAGTGCTCTTGCAGGCCCGGCGAGGCGGGGCCTTCGCCGCCCAGCGCGTCCGAGCCCATGGGCACGCGGGTCATGTGCTCGACGCCGCCGGCCACCACCAGCTGCGCCGCACCGGAGAGCACGGCCTGGGCGCCGAAGTTCACCGCCTGAAGGCCCGAGCCGCAGAAGCGGTTGACGGTGGTGCCGGGAATCTCGACGGGCAGGCCGGCCGCCAGCACCGCGCCGCGCGCGATGTTGAGGCCCTGCTCCCCCACCTGCGTGACGCAGCCCATGATCACGTCGTCCACGTCGTGGGGCTTGAGGTTGGCCCGCTCCAGCGCGCCGGTGAGCGTGCGGGCCAGCAGATCCACCGGGTGCACCTGCGAAAGCGCGCCCTTGCGCTTGCCGCGCGCGGTCCGGACTGCATCGACGATGACGACTTCTGCCACGGCTCCCTCCTGCTGTCGTGCTTCGGCGTACTTCCCCAGCTCCACCTTTCCACGCAGGGCGGGGACTCACGCAATCCTCAAACGTGGCGGAATGGATTCTTGCGAACGATGGTCTGGGCCCGGTCTGGCCCTACCGAAACCGCGATGGTCTCCACCCCCACCAGCTGCTCCACCCGCTCCACGTACCGGCGCGCGTTGTCCGGCAGCTCGGTGTACTCGCGCAGATCGCCCAGGTTCTCCTTCCAGCCCGGCAGCTCTTCGTACACCGGCTGTGCCTCCGCGAGCAGGTCCGGGTCGGAGGGGAACTCAGTAACAGTCTTGCCGTTGGGAAGCTTGTAGCTGATGGCGATGTACAGCTTTTCGATGCCGGTGAGCACGTCCAGTTTCGTCAGAGCCAGACCGGCCAGGCCGTTGACCCGGCTGGCGTAGCGCAGAACCAGCGCGTCCAGCCACCCGCAGCGGCGCGGCCTGCCGGTGACGGTGCCGAACTCCACGCCGACCGTGCGCAGGCGCTCGCCCATCTCGTCGTGCAGTTCCGTGACCATGGGCCCGTTGCCCACCCGCGTGCTGTACGCCTTGGTGATGCCGATGACGGCGTGGAGCGCGGTGGGGCCCAGCCCGGATCCGACGGCGGCGTTGGCCGCGACTGTGTTGCTGCTGGTGACGTACGGGTACGTGCCGTGATCGATGTCCAGCAGCGTTCCCTGTGCGCCCTCGAAGAGGATGGCGCGCCCCTTCTCCACCTCGTGGGCCAGCCGCTCGCTGGTGTTGCCCATGTGCGGCGCGAGCCGTTCGCCCATCCGGAGGGCGTTCTCGAGCAGCGGCTTCAGCTCCAGCGCCTCGCCGCCCAGCGCCTTGATCTGCGCGTTGGCCTCTGGCAGCCGCTCCTCGAGCCGGGCCTGCAGCGCCTTGGGCTTGAGCAGATCGCGCATGCGGATGCCCCGCCGCGCCACCTTGTCCTCGTAGCATGGGCCTATGCCGCGGCCTGTGGTGCCGATCTTCGCCTTGCCCGCCTTCTCCTCGCGGCCCGAGTCGATGCGCTTGTGGAAGGGCAGGATGAGGTGGGCGTTCTCGCTCACCACCAGCTGGGCGGGGTCCTGCATCAAACCGCGGCCCTGGAGGAACCCGATCTCCTCGACCAGCGCCTCCGGGTCCACCACCACGCCGTTGCCGATGTAGCAGCGCTTGCCGGTGTGGAGGATGCCGCTGGGCACCAGCCGCAGCACCGTCTTCACCCCGCCCACCACCAACGTATGGCCGGCGTTGGCGCCCCCCTGGAAGCGCACCACCACGTCGGCCCACGAGGTGAAGAGGTCGACGATCTTCCCCTTCCCCTCGTCGCCCCACTGCGCGCCGACGATCACCACGTTGGACATGAATGGTTCCCTATCATGGCGGCGCGCCGCGGCGGTAAATTGCAGGACTACTGCCCTTCTCCCTCAACTCCGACCGATCGGCCGGCGCCTCCAGCTCGCGCTCGACCAGGGATCCGCCCGGCAGGCGGAAGAAGAGCGAGACGAATCGGCCGTGCGGCACGAACTCGCCGCGGTGGGTGACGGTGGCCGGCTTGCCCGCGAGCACCAGCACCTCTTTGGGCGCATTGAACAGCAGCCAATCCTTGATTCCCGCTTGTCGCTCCCAGGTGCCCTCCAGCCAGGAGCCGTCCTCCTGCGCCGGCGCCGGGCTCGGGGTGGTAGCGACCGGCGCCGCCGGGCGGGAGGCGCGCGGGCGTGGCTCGCGCTTCTCGGGCGAACAGGCCAGCAGCGCGAGCAGGGCGAAGGCGCACGGCTTCACAGCACTACCTGGTCGGCCTGCCGCACGTCGGGCAGCCGGCGGAGGCGCTCGAGCACTTCCGGCGGGACGGCCCCGTCCACGTTCACCAGCGCCAGCGCCTCGCCGCTCCGGCGGTCCCGGGCCAGCGCGAACTGCGCGATGTTGACCCGGGCCTCGCCCAGCGTTCGGCCCACGTTGCCGATGACACCGGGCTTGTCGTCGTTGTGCAGGACGACGATGGCTCCCTCGGGAATCGCTTCCAGCTCGAACTTGCCCACCCGGGTGAGGCGCGGCTCCCGCTTGCCCACGATGGTGCCGGCCACCTCGGTGACGGTGCCGCTGCCGCAGCGCAGCCGCACGGTCAACAGGCTGGCGAAGTCGGATGTGTCGCTGGTCTTCACCTCGGTCACGCCCAGCCCGCGCTCCTTGGCGAGCGCCGGCGCGGAGACCTCGTTGACCGGCTCGGCGAGGAAGGTCCCCAGCACGCCCTTGAGGACGGCAGCGGTCAGCGGCGCGCTGGGATGCTGCGCCACCTCGCCCGCGTAGACGATCTCCACCTGCTCGGGCGCGCCGCAGGCTCCCTGGGCGGAGAGCTGGCCGGCGAAGGACCCGAGCTTGCCGCCCAGCCGCAAGAAAGGCCCCAGCCGCTCCAGCACCTCGCCGCTCACGCTCGGGACGTTCACCGCGTTGCGGACCGTGCCGGTGGTCAGGTACTCCACCATCGCCTCGCAGACGATCACCGCCACGCTCTGCTGCGCGTCTTCGGTCGCGCCGCCCAGGTGCGGGGTGGCGATGAAGTTGTCGCAGGAGAAGAGCGGATGGTCGGCGGGCGGCGGCTCGGTCTCGAAGACGTCGAGCGCGGCGCCGCCCAGGTGGCCCGACTTGAGCGACTCCGCCAGCGCGTTCTCGTCCACCAGGCCGCCGCGGGCGCAGTTCACCAGCAAGGCGCCCCGCTTCATCGCCTGCAGCTGCGCCGCGCCCACCATGTTCCGCGTCTGCTCGGTGAGCGGCACGTGCAGGGTGACGGCGTCGCTGCGGCGGAAGATCTCGGGAAGCGAGACCAGCTCTACGCCGAGCCTCTGGGCCGCCTCTTCCCCGAGGAAGGGATCGTAGGCGATGACCTTGAGGCCGAAGGCCTTGGCCCGCGGCACCACCAGGGCGCCGATGTTGCCCGTCCCGATCACGCCGAGCGTCTTGCCCTGCAACTCGCGGCCCGAGGAGTACTTCTTCTTCTCCCATTTGCCGCCGCGCGTGCTGCGCGAGGCGTCGGGCACGCGCCGCGCAAGCGCGAGCAAGAGCGCCAGCGTGTGCTCGGCCACGGAGATGCTGTTCCCTCCTGGCGCGTTCATCACCACCACGCCTCGGCGGGTGGCGGCCGGCAGGTCGATGTTGTCCACGCCGGTGCCGGCGCGGCCGATCACGCGCAGGCGCGGGGCCGCGGCGAGGATCTCCGGGGTCACCCTGGTGGCGCTGCGCACCGCCAGCGCATCGTATCCGCCGAGGATTTCGCGCAACGCCGCCGGGTCCAGGCCTACCCTGGTATCCACCTGCGCGCCGGGGATGCGCTCGAGGATGATCTTCGCCTCGGGGGAGAGATCGTCCGCGATGAGGATCCTCATCTATCTCTCCGTGAAGCTGCGCTGCGCGGCGGCGAGGCCTGCGCCCAGAGCCACCTTGGCGCCCAGATCGTGGAGCCCGCGCTCGATGGCGCCGATCACCACCAGCATGTCGAAGTCGTCGAAGTATCCGAGGTGGGCGATGCGGAAGATCTTTCCCTTGGCGGCGTCCTGGCCCCCCACCAGCTTGATCCCGTACTCCTTGAAGAGGTGCTTGACCAGCTTCTCCGAGTCCACTCCTTCCGGCGCCAGCACGGTGGTCATCGCAGGCGACGGGCTCTTCGAATACAGCGTCAGGCCCAGCGCCTGCATCGCGGCCCGCGCCGCGCGCGCCATGCGTTCGTGGCGGGCGAAGACGTTCTCCAGCCCCTCCTCCCGGTACATGGCCAGCGACTCGTCCAGGCCCTCCACCAGCGCGATGGCCGGCGTCCAGGCCGTCTGGTTCTTGCGCTGGCTGTCGCGCTCGCGGCGAACGTCGAAGTAGAACCGGGGCAGGTCGGCCGACTCGTTCAGCTTCCACGCCTTCTCGGAGGCGGCGAGGAAGGCGATTCCCGGAGGCAGTCCCAGCGCCTTGTGCCCCGCGCTGAGCAGCACGTCGATGCCCCAGGCGTCCATGGGCAACGGCATCGCGCCCAGCGCACTGATGGCGTCCACCACCAGAATCGCGCCCGTCCTGGCCGTCACCTGCGCCAGCTCCTTCACCGGATGGTAGACGCCGGTGGAGCTCTCGTTGGCTTGAACGTAGACCGCCTTGGCGCCGGGGTTGTCGCGGAGCGCCTTCTCCACCGCGGCCGGTTCCACCGGCTGTCCCCAGTCGACGTGGAGATTGACCGCCTCCACGCCGTAGGCCTTGGCCAGCTTCCCCCAGCGCTCGCCGAACTTGCCGCCGTCGACCACCACCGCCTTGTCGCCCTTGCGCAGGAAGTTGGTGAGCGCCGCCTCCATGGTGCCGGTGCCGCTGGAGGCGAAGACCAACACGTCCTGCCGCGTCTGGAACAGCCACTGCAGGCCCTCGCGGACGCGTCCGAAGACGGCCTCGAACTCCGGCGAGCGGTGGTGCACGATGGGCCGCGCCATCCGCAGGGCGAGCCGCTCCGGAACAGGCGTCGGACCAGGAGTCAGAAGGCGGATCTTCTTCACGGTTCCCTCCCGCGGTGCAGGTGTCGCGCGCAGGTTGGATAGGAGCGTTGGCGCGCCGTGTCAAGAGAGGGAAAGGATCCGCTGTGCTTCCTCGACCGTGGCGGGTTCGCGGCCCATGTCGCGGGCCATGCGCACCGCTTTCGCCACCAGATCGCCGTTGGAGCTGGCCATCTGCGTGCCGGCCGCGTCCAGGTAGAAGTTGTCCTCCAGGCCGACGCGCACGTTGCCGCCCAAAGCCAGGGCGGCCCCCAGCATGCGCCACTGCTCGTGGGAGATGCCGATCACCTCCCAGGTGCTCCCCTCCGGCGCCTCGCGCGCCTGCAAGGCCAGGTTTTCCGTCGTGGCGCGGATGCCGCCCAAAACGCCCATGATGAAGCTGAACTGCAGCGGCCGCTGGAGCAGCCCCTTGTCGATCAGCGGCCAGACCGAGTTGGTGTGCCCCACGTCGAAGCACTCCAGCTCCGGCTTCACGCCTGCTTCCTTCATGACCTCGAGCAAGAAGGCGATGTCGCGGAAGGGGTTCTCGAAGACGAAATCGAAGACGAACTCCTTCCGGCGCGGCGAATACTTCGCGTAGTTCATCGAGCCCATGTTGAGGGCGGCGATGGGCGGCTTGACCTGCGCCACGTGGGCCACGCGGCCCTCCATGGGGCCGGCGCCGCCGGTGGAGAAGTTGAGGATCACGGGGCAGCGTTTGCGCGTCTCGGCAGCGATGGCCGCGTAGACCGCCGGCTCGAAGGTGGGGCCTCCGTCGTCGGTGCGGGCGTGGATGTGCACCACTGCCGCGCCGGCCTCATGGGCGCGCCGCGCCTCCTCGGCGATCTCCACCGGCGTGTAGGGGACCCACGGGCACTGCTCGCGGGTGGCGAGGACGCCGGTGAGCGCGCAGGTGACGACGACCTTGTCGGACGAGGCGGGCATCAGGATCCCTTGAACCCGGGTTTGCGCTTTTCCAGGAAGGCGGCGATCCCCTCGGCGGCGTCCTCGGCCAGCGAGTTGACCGAAAGCTGGGCGCAGAGCGCCTCGAGCTGCGCCTCGTAGGGCAGGTCCTGCGTGGCGTAAAACGCACGCCTGCCCAGGCGCAGCGCGGTGGGGCTCTTCTGCGCCAGCGTCTCGAGCAGCTCCGCGGTGGCGGCCGCGAGCTCCCGGCGCGGCACCACCCGGTTCACCAGTCCGATGGCGCGCGCTTCGAGAGCGTCGATCTTGCGGCCGGTGAACAGCAGATCGAGCGCGGCGCGCCGGCCCAGGCAGCGCGAGAGCGGGGCGAGCGCCATGTAGGGGAAGAGGCCGATGTCCACCTCGGGCGTCCCGAAGCGCGCGTCGTCCACGGCGACCGCCAGATCGCAGGCCGCGAGCAGTCCCATGCCGCCCGCGAGGGCCGCGCCGTTGACGCACGCGACCACGGGCTTCCCCAGCCGGGCGAAGTCGGCCAACAGGCCGGCGTAGGCGCGCCGTCCCTCGTGCGCGGCCATCGGGCCTGCCTGCAGCGCGGCGC
>DASRTX010000039.1:0-7182 GCA_035655715.1 Myxococcales bacterium
CGTATGCGGCGAAGGCGAGGAGCAGGGCGAGGCCCACCGGCCCGGGCCTGTGCCGCGCGCGCAGGAGCAGCCACAGCGCAAACAGCTCGGCGAGGATCCAGAGCGCGAAGTTCTGGAAGAAGACCACGCGCCGCAGCGAGAGCACGAGAAACTCGCCCAGCCGGTGGACGTCGAGGGCGCGCCGCAAGAGGCCCCCCGCCGTCGAGAACGCCACCAGATCGTTGGGTGGCGCGAACCCGAGCTTGAAGCCCGCGAGCAGCGCTCCGAGCGGAAGGAAGCCGGCTACGAACCAGAGCACTGCCTTCAAGTCTCGCAGCCCGAAAAGGAGCGCGGCCGTCCAGCAGGCGGCGTAGAGCAGCCCTTCGTTCTTGGTCCAGGCGCCCAGGCCCGCCGCGAATCCCGCCAGCGCAAACAGGGTGGGCGGGCGCCGGCGGTCCTCCAGGGCCAGGGCGAGGAGCGCGGCGGCCGCGACCGTGTACCCGGCGAGGGGGACGTCGGACTGCTGGTTGGCGACGAAGACGGAGAAACAGGGCGTGGAGAGCAGCGTCAGGCCCCCCAGCAGGGCGCAGCACGGGCCGCGCAGGCGCGCGAGCGAAAGCGAGAGCACCGCCACCGCCAGCACGCCGAAGAGATACGAAGCCACCTCGGCCACCAGGGCCAGCTCGCCGTGACGCAGGGCCGCGCCCTGCACGACCACGCCGGGCAGGAGCCAGGGATAGTCCTGGTGCAGCCAGTAAAGGAGATGCGGGGAGAAGGCTGCGCGAAAGTCGGCCGCCCGGAGCAGGAAGCGCGCGCGCATGTTCCAGATCATCCAGGCGTCGTAGCCGCCGTCCGGCCAGTGCAGCGTGTGCTCGATCATCGCGCCGGTGCAGAGGGCCGCGGCGGCGGCGAACATCGCGATCAGCCAGCGAGGGACGCGCTCCTCTTCCGTGACCGTGTCGATGCCGCGCCGGTGGCGCAGCCAGAGCAAGGAGCCACCGCCCGCGGCGAGGACCGCATCCTTCGCCGTGAGCACGCTGGTCCGATTGCCGAAGACGAGGAGCGCCGCCGCATACCCCGCCGACCAGGCGCCCAGGCCGAAGATCAGGATCAGGGAGCCGTGCAACGCCCTGCCGGCGCGCGTCCCGGCGCGCTCAGGGAAGCCCAACGCAACCAGGCCCGCTCCGCCAAGTCCAATCGCGGCGATGGCGAGCAGCGCGCTCATCTCGGCCGGGCCACCGCCACCCGGGGCCCGGCCCAGGAGACGAATTGCAGCCGCCGGTCGCGGAGCACGTCGTCGAGCCGGTCGGGATCGCGCAGGGACACCACCACCAGCGGCAGCGTGGCGTCGCCGTAGCGCAGGATCACCGGCGCGACGACGTACTGCGCTTCCAGGTAAGCCGCCTTGGGCCCCTCGTTGACCTCGCCCGGCGCCTCGTCCATCGGCAGGTCGGTGACGAACCCGACCTCGCCCTCGCGCGGCAAGAGGGGCGGCAGCTCGCGGTACTCGGCGTCGAGGTGCCGCACCGGATGGGTGGGCTCCATCACGAAGTGGAAGAAGGAGGCCCGCACCATCCCCACCACCGACAGGACCGCGATGACCACAACGATGCGCTGACGCGTCATGGATGGGAGGAGACTACGGCGGTTGCCTGCCCGTCCGGCTGGCGATTCGGAGGGCGGCTTGCGTTTATGGCATCGATCCGCTATCCAACGGCACCCTTTTTTCCCGCCGGAGGACCCCGCGCCCGGAAGGCGCGAGCAAAACCGGGGGCTTACCGAGAGAAGCCGACATGCGCGAGAACATCCACCCGGCCTACCCCACCGCCAAGGTGCACTGCGCCTGCGGCGCCACCTGGGAAACCCGCTCGACCCACGGCGATCTGCACCTGGACATCTGCAGCAACTGCCACCCGTTCTTCACCGGCAAGCAGAAGCTGATGGACACCGAGGGCCGCATCGACCGGTTCAAGAAGAAGTACGCCAATGCGCCGGCCGCGCCCGTCAAGAAGAAGGCCGCTCCTCCGAAGGCCGCCGCCCCGAAGGCCGCGAAGCCGAAGGAGAAGAAGCCGGCCAAGAAGGCGGAGAAGTCCGACAAGGAGCCCGCCGCCAAGGCGTAGTTTTTCGGGGCACCTGCTCGCGCACGATTTCGAGCACGACGTCGTGCACGCGCTGGATGTACCTCCCCAGAAAACCGAAGGGCCGCCCCATCTGGAGCGGCCCTTCTCTTTTCACGGGGTCCCGTGGGGGGTCGGGAGGCCCCGGAAAAACAGCGGCGGCGACTCTGCGGGCGAGGGGGGGAATCCCGCCGGCGGGGGCCGCCACCGCGCCGCCCATTACTTCTCGCGGGCGGCAACCCGGTTCAGTCCCTCCTCGTCGCGCAGGACCAGGAGCCGGCCCTGGTTCGCCAAGAGACCATCGCGCTTCATCTTGTTGATCAGGGTGGAGACGAAGGAGCGCGAAGCGCCCACCAGGTCGGCGAGATCCTGCTGCGTGATGCCGTGCAGGCAGAGCTCGTTTGCGGGGGCGATGCGCTCACCGTGGGCCTGCGCCAGGGCGATGAGCATCTCGGCCAGGCGCGCCGGCACGTCCTTGCGGGTCAGGCCCAGGACGCGCTGCCGCAGCTGGCGGACGCGCTCGTTGAGGGCGCGGATCACGTCCACGGCCAGCGCGGGGCGGGCCTCGAGCAGCGCGCGGAAGTCGCGGCCCTCAATGCTCCACACTTCGCACTTGCCTGAGGAGACGGCCAGCTCCTCCATCAGCGCGCCCTCGGGGCGCAGGACCTCGCCGAAGAGATCTCCCGGCTTGAGGATGGAGAGCACGGAGCGGCTCTTGCCCTTGCCCTGCCGGAGCAGCCGCACGCGGCCGGAGCGGAGCAGGTACACCTTGTCGGCGGGCATCCCCGGCCGGTAGATGACCGCGCTGTGGCCGAACGTCTCCACCTTGAAGTAGCCGCGGAAGTCCACCACGTCGGCGGGCGGCAGGCTGGGGGAGGCGAGGGGCTGGAACTGCTGCTGGTAGCGCGGGTCGGTTTGGGGACGCATGCTGGACTCCGGGGGCGGTTAGTTGTCGCTCGCCTGTCAGAGCACCCCTCGTGCCAGTCCCCGGCCGCACAAAAACAGACCTGCTTTCAGGCATGTGAACGCTAGTCCACACTGCGATCTAGCGTGCGCTTGAACGTTTCGTTCAGTTCGGATCGTACAAATGACTGAATGGAACGTTCAATCTACGTAAATTCCGTACTTCTTGAGCTTTCTTTCCAACGTGGGGCGCGAAATGCCCAGGATTTGACAGGTCTTACCCTTATGGCCGCGGGTCATCGCCCAGACCCTGGCGATGTGCTCGCGTTCCACCTCGTCGAGGGTGGCGACCCGATCCGTGCCCGCAGCCGGGGTGAGCGCCCGATCCGGCGGCCGCGAGGAGGTCCCGACCAGGTGCTCCTCCAGCAACATCTCCCCCTGCGAGAGCACGGCGGCGCGGGTCAGCACGTTCTCCAACTCCCGGACGTTCCCTGGCCATGCCCGCCGCTGGAGCTTCTCCAGCACCTCGCGCGGGACGCGGCGCAGGTTCTTGTGCAGGCGCTGGTTGATCTTCACCAGCAGATGCTCGACCAGGATGGGGATGTCCTCGACGCGCTCGCGCAAGGGCGGCAGGGACAGCGTCACCACCTTGAGCCGCTGGTAGAGGTCCTCGCGGAAGCGGCCCCCCGCGACCTCGTCCTCGAGGCTGCGGTTGGTGGCGGCGAGAATGCGCGCCTTGATGGCGATGCGCCGCACGCCGCCCACCCGCTCCACCTCGCGTTCCTGCAGGACCCGCAGGAGCTTGGCCTGGAGATTCTGGGACAGCTCGCCGATCTCATCGAGGAAGATGCTGCCCTCCTCTGCCAGCTCGAACTTCCCTACCTTGGCCTGGATGGCGCCGGTGAACGCCCCCTTCTCGTGTCCGAAGAGCTCGGATTCCAGCAGCGTGTCGACGATGGCGGAGCAGTTGATCCCGATGAACGGCTTCTGCGGCGCGGAGTAGCTGTGGATGACCCGGGCGATCAGCTCCTTGCCGGTGCCGCTCTCGCCCTGGATGAGCACGGTGGCCCGCGACGCCGCCACCCGGCCCACGTCCTTGAAGAGCTGCTGCATCGCCGGCGAGGTGCCGACGATGTCGTCCATCTTGAAGGGGCGCGAGCCCTCCACCGAGAGGTAGTCGGTGCCCTTGGAGAGCCGGCGGACTTCCAGCGCGCGGTCAAGCGCGACGTCGAAAGCCTGGATGTCGATGGGCTTGTGGATGTAGTCGAAGGCGCCGGCCTTCATGGCCAGGATGGTGGTGGCCATGTCGTGGTGCGCGGTGATCATCAGCACCGGCGCCTCCGCGGCCCGCTTGCGCAGCTCCGGGATCAGGTCGATGCCCGACGCATCGGGCAGGCGCATGTCCAGCACGATGGCCGACGGCGACGTCTCGGAGGCGAGCCGGTACCCCTCGGCGCCGGTGGCCGCGGAGATGACGCCAAATCCCCGCTCCTCCAGGTGCATCGAGAGAAGCTCGCGGATGGATCGGTCGTCGTCGACGATCAGGATGTGGTCCATCAGGCGGCGAATGTCACGTAGATAGCATTTCCGCCACTCGACCGCTCCTCGATGCGGGCGGTCCCGCCGTGCTCGCGGGCGATGCGCGCCACCACCGCAAGGCCCAGGCCGCTGCCGCGGGCGCGCTGTGGCGTGAAAGGCACGAAAGCCTTCTCGCGCACCTCCGGCGATAGCGGGCGGCCCGCGTCCAGCACCGACAGCTCCCAGCCGGGAGGCGCCTCGCGCACCGCCACGTCCACCCCGCCGCCACCCACCTCCTCGGTTGCGACGGCGGCCTGGCGGCAGAGAATCTTGACCGCCGTGCGCACGCGCACCGGGTCCATGCTGGCCGGGGGAATGCGATCCTCGAACTTGCGCGCGAAGGTCACCCCGCGCGCCGCCCATTCGGCCTCCACGCCGGCGATGGCCTCCTCGACGGGCGTCCGCGGGTCGCCCGGGATCAGCGAGAGCGAGGGGGGCCGCGCGAACTCCAGCACCTCGTTGAGCAGCAGCTCGATGTTGAGCACCTCGCGCAGCGCGATGGAGGTGCGCTTCAGGTCGTTGGCCGCGAGCGTGCCGTGACGCTCCAGCGTCTGCAGCGCGATCTTCACCGCGCTGAGCGGGTTGCGCACCTCGTGCGCGACCAGCGAGGCGAACCGCCCCAGGTCCTCGGAACGCAGGGCGGAATCGGCTTGCTCCTGGCCCGCCGTCAGATCGCGCACCACCGCCACCGCCCCGCCGTTCACACCGCGAAGCATGAGCCGCGCCGGGAACGGCTTGCCCCTGCGCAGCATGGGGCGCACCTCGGAGGCGGGGACGTTGGCGCAGGCGGCGGAGAGATCGCGGGCGGCACGCTCGCCGCCGGAGAAGAGCGCTCCCGCGGGCCGACCCACCAGATCGCCCGCTTTCTCCTGCAGCACCGCCTCCGTGTTCCCCGTGGCGAAGACGACCTTGGGAGCGGTCTCGCCCTCCCAGGCCACGATGCACGAGTCGGGCGCGGCCCCCAGCGTGCGGGCCAGCTCCTCTGAAACCTGCTGCAACTTTCTTTGCCGCACGGGGGAGATTGTTCACCAAAGGGTGCCCTGCCGCCACTTCAGCGACCGCCCACCCCTCGGATCATCGACCGATGGGCCGGGGGCCGTCGCGCGGATAGGGTGCACAGCCGGACCACAAAGGAGCCGTGCAATGCGCCGTTTCCTCTCCAAGCTGTTGCGCTGCCAGTCGGGACAGGGCATGAGCGAGTACCTGATCATCGTCGCCTTGGTGGCCGTCGCTGCCATCGGCGTCGTCACGGTCTTCGGCCGGGACATCCGCGAGCTGTTCGCGGGCACCACCGACAGCCTGGCCGGCAACCAGGCCAGCAACACGGCGGTCAAGGCCACCGTCAAGCAAGGCAAAAATCTAAAGACGTTCGGCAAGTACACGGCGGCGACGGGCGACTAGCCCCGGCTTCCGGACGGCGTCGGCCGACCGCCGCGGAATCGCTTGCGGCGGAAGGCCGGGGCGGTCCTTCTGTGTTATCTGAGGCACCATGGGCCGGGATACCAAGGGACAGGACAAGACCGTCCGGTCCGACGAGCACAACTCCCGCGGCATCGAACTGGCCGACCGGGGCTGGCTGGACGAGGCCATCAAGGAATTCAAGAAGGCCATCGATCTCGATCCGGCCTCCGCGCACGCTCACGACAACCTCGCCACCGTCTATTCGGAGAAGAAGCTCTTCGCGCAGGCGCTGGACGAGTACCTGACCGCGCTCAAGCTGGAGCCGGAGAGCCCGACGGCGCACTACAACCTGGCCTGCTTCCTCGCCACCCACGCGCACGAGATGGCAGTCGAGCAGTACAAGGAAGCCATCGAGCTGGACCCGGAGTATCCCGACGCCCACCTCAACCTCGGCATGACCTACGCCGACCTCGACCAGCGCGAGGAGGCCAAGGGCGAGTTCAAGGCCGCCATCGAACTGGACCCGCAGGACCCGCTGGCGCGCCACGAGCTCGCCGCCATGCTGATGGACGAAGGCGACTATCGCGCGGCCATCACGCTGCTCAACGAGGTGGTGCGGCTGGAGCCGGAGAACTACGAGGGCTGGCTCGACCTGGGCATCTCCTACGCGCAGAAAGGCTTCTACCAGGAGGCCGAGCGCTGCTACGCCAAGGCGAGGGAGCTCAATCCGGACGACGTGCTGCTCAACTACAACGTCGCGGCCCTCTATTCGCTCTGGGAGCGGCGGGCCGAAGCGCTGGCCTCCCTGCGCAAGGCGATGGAGAAGGACGCCTCCAAGGTGCGAAGCTGGCTGTCGGCGGATCCGATGTTCGACGGGCTCAAGGGAGCGCCGGAGTTCGAGCAATTGCTTGCCGTGAATTGACCGGCGGCTCGCAGGATTGCAATCAATCCTTTCAGATCTGCAATCTGCGTGCGTGTGCGCAAAGGTAGTTTTCATCGAAAACCAACCCGTTGAGGTTTGGCACGGCGCGTGCTCCCTATGCAGAGCGAAGCGGCCCGCCAAGCCGGGGTTTTGGTCCCCCCCGCCATCCCGGCACCGGAGCGCTTCTAGTTCTTGCCGGGCCCTCCGGGCATCGTGTCCGGAGGGCCTTTTTCTTTCTTGCCCGCCGCTTGAACACCTTGCGCCGGAGCGCTACAGGCCCGG
>DASRTX010000040.1:0-6845 GCA_035655715.1 Myxococcales bacterium
TGGTGCTGGTGGACGACGTGCACGCCGCCTTCGCGCAGGTGAAGGAGATCGAGGGGACGGAAGGGCGCACCTTCGTCCATCCCTTCGAGGGCAAGCTGACCGCCACCGGGACGGCAACGCTGGGAATGGAGCTGTGCGAACAGGCGCCTGATCTGGAGGCGGTGATCGTCCCCATCGGAGGTGGCGGGCTCTGCGCGGGCGTGGCGGCGGCCGTGAAGCAGCTGCGCCCCTCGGTCCGGGTCTTCGGGGTGGAGCCGGAGGGCGCCGACTCGATGCACCGCAGCTTCCGCTCCGGCAAGCCCGAGGCCATCGAGAAGGTGCGCACCATCGCCGACAGCCTCGGCGCTCCCCACGCGGCGCCCTACAGCTTCGCGCTCTGCCGGCGCTTCGTCGACGAGCTGGTGCTGGTGGACGACGATCAGCTCCGCGCCGCGATGCAGCTGATTTTCCGGGGGGCCAAGCTGGCGGTGGAGCCCGCCGGCGCCGCCGCCACCGCCGCCCTCTGTGGTCCGCTGCGGGGAAAGCTGCAGGGCGTTCGCACCGCCCTGATCGTCTGCGGCGCCAACATCGACGCGCAGACCTACGCCACCCACCTCACTTCGTGATGCGGAAGGCGCGGTGCGCGGAGCGGTTGCGGTAGTCCTCGGGCACCGTCTGCTCCTCGGTGAAGCGCAGCCCGTCGAGCTGAGGGACGAAGCGCTGGTGGTTGGTCGAGAACCAGAGCACGCCGCCCGGCTCCAACACCGAGAGCGCCTGCTCGACGAGCGGCCGGTGGTCGCGCTGCACGTCGAAGCTCTTGCCGGCGTGGTCGGAGCGCGAGGGTGGGTCGAGGACGCAGAGGGTCCAGCGCCTCGCGCCCGCGCCCCCGAGGAACCGCCCTACGTCGTCTCGCACCAGCGCGTGCTTCCCTCCGGAGAGCCGGTTCAACCGGAGGTTCTCCAGCGCCCAGTCGAGGTAGCGCTGCGAGCCGTCGACGCTGGTGGTCTCGGCAGCGCCGCCGAGGGCGGCCGCGCAGGTGAAGCTGCCGGTATAGGCGAAGAGATTGAGGAAGCGGGCGCCGCGCGCCTCTGCGCGCACGCGGGCGCGGGTCTCGCGATGGTCGGTGAAGAGTCCGGTGTCGATGTAGTCGTCGAGGTTGACGAAGAAGCGCAGATCGCCCTCGCGCACCTCGATGCGCTGGTCGCGGCGCTCCAGGCGCTCGTACTTCTCTCCGGTGCGCCGCGTCTTCAGATGCACGCGCTCCGCCGGCACTTCCAGCGCCGCGGCCACCGCAGAGGCCATGGTGGCGAGCCAGGGGATCTTCGCCGTCTGCTCGCGCGCGTACTCGGCCAGCACCACGTGTCCCTCGTACCAGTCGACCGCGGCGCGAATTTCCGGGATGTCGCGGTCATAGAGGCGGAAGGCGCCGATGCCGCGGGCCTCGAAGCGCGGATGCAGGCGGCGGAAGCTCTTGCGCACGCGGTTGGCCAGCATCCGCGCCTGCTCTTCGACGTTCACAGCCCCGAGGCCCAGCGCTCGATCTGATCGAGGATGGCAGAGGGCGCGTCCTCCTGGAGGTAGTGCCCGGCACCCTCGAGCAGGTGCGGTCCGTCCAGGCGCGTGAAGAGCTTCTGCCAGCGCTGCAGATGCGCCTTGCGGAAGGCGCGATCCTTGAGCGCCCAGCAGATCAGCGCCGGTTTCTCCCTCAGCCGCGAGAGGTGATCCTCGATGTAGGCCATGGCCGCGTACGATTCGTGGAACGGGTCCTTGGTCTCCGGGATGAGCTGTGGAAAGCGGGCGATGCCCACCCGGTCGTCGGGAGTGGGAAAGGGCGCGCGGTAAGGCTCGAGGTCGTGATCGGTGAGCTTGCGCGGGCCCCCCTTGGCGAGGAAGAGCTCGACGAAGATGTTGGAGTGCACGCTGCGCTTCCAGCCCCCGCGGCCCAGCACCAGCCAGCGGAAGAGGAAGGGCAGCTTCATCTTCGGCTCGCGCACGAAGGCCCAGGTGTTCAGGATCACCAGTCCGGCCACGCGGTCGGGCTGGCGCGTCGCCCAGCCCATGCCGATGGGCCCGCCCCAGTCCTGCATCACCAGCACCACCCGCCGGGGCGCGAGCTCGCGGAGCACCCGGCCCAGGTCGTCGATGTGGCGTTCCAGCGTGTACCAGCGGGGATTGCGCGGCTTGTCGCTGCGGCCGAAACCCACGTGGTCGGGCGCGATCACGCGGTACCGCGGCGAGAGCCTCTTGATGAACTCGCGGTAGAGATAGCTCCAGGTCGGATTGCCGTGGAGCAGCAGGAAGGTGAGCGGCGCGTCGGCGGGCCCCTCGTCCACCACGGCCTGGCGCACGCCGGGGTCCACCTCGATGAGCCGGCTCTTCCAGGGAAAGCGCCCCCCGAAATCCGACTGGACGTCCAGCCCGGTGTACACGCGCATTCGAGAAATCACGATAGCATCCGGCCCGATGTCGCGCGCGTTCGTGGTCTTCGCGCGCGACGGGCCTTCGCTGATCTCGGCGCTGCGGGAATCGATCTCGCGCGGTGATCAGCGGTTGAGCGCGCGCATCGCGGCGGCCGGGTAGCGCTCGCCGCTGGCGGCGCCGCGCGGCGCTACTTCCTCGATGCGCCGGAGGTCCTCGGGCGAGAGCTGGACGCGGGCTGCCGCCGCGTTCTCCTCCAGGTACTTGCGCTGCTTGGTGCCGGGGATGGGCACGACGTCGCTTCCGCGCGACAGCACCCAGGCGAGCGCGAGTTGTGAGGCGGTGACCTTCTTCTCGCGCGCGATCTCCTCGACGCGCTTCACCAGCTCGAGGTTGCGGTGGAAGTTCTCGCCCTGGAAGCGCGGATGGTTGCGCCGGAAATCGTCCTGGGGAAGATCCTCGGGCCGCTTGAAGCGCCCGGAGAGGAAGCCGCGCCCGAGCGGGCTGTAGGCGACGAAGCCGATGCCCAGCTCGCGGACGGTGGGGAGGATCTCCTGCTCCACGTCGCGCGACCAGAGCGAGTACTCGGTCTGCAGCGCGGTGATGGGATGGATCTTGTGGGCGCGGCGGATGGTCTGCGGACCCGCCTCGGACAGCCCGAGGAAGCGCACCTTGCCTGCCTTCACCAGGCCCGCCATGGCCCCCACCGTATCCTCGATGGGCACCTCGGCGTCGACGCGGTGCTGGTAGTAGAGGTCGATGTGGTCGACGCCCAGCCTGCGCAAGGAGGCGTCGCAAGCGCTGCGCACGTAGTCGGGCTTGCCGTTGATGCCGAGAAAGGCGCCGTCCTCGCCGCGCACGTTCCCGAACTTGGTGGCGAGCACAACCTTGTCGCGCCGGTCCCGGATGGCCTTGCCCAGAAGCTCCTCGTTCTTGAAGGGCCCGTACATGTCGGCGGTATCGAGGAAGTCGATGCCCAGCTCCAGGGCGCGGTGGATGGTGGCGATCGATTCCGCGTCGTCGCGGCCAGAATAGAACTCGCTCATGCCCATGCAGCCGAGACCGAGCGCGGACACCTCGAGCTTCCCCAGCTTTCGCTTTTCCATGCGCCGTATCCTCTGGGGACACGCAATAGCGTGTCCCCGTACAGGCGCAATAGCGTGTCCCCGTACAGGCTTTCAACAGCGCGCGAGCGCGGCGTTCGCCTCCTCGAGGAGCGGGCCGTCGGCCGTATCCATGGCCCACTCGGCGAGCGCAGCGGCCACGTGCAGCGCGCGCAACCGCGCCAGGCGCCATGTCTCGGGATCGACCGGGCCGTAGGTGCGCAGGAATGCGGGGCGGGCCCCGGCCGGAAGGAACGAGTGCGCCACGGCGAGGTCGACGGCGGGGTCGCCTCGGTGCGCGTCGCCCCAGTCGATCACGCCGCAGAGCGTCCCGTCCTGGAAGAGCAGCTGGCGGGCGTGCAAGTCGCCGTGCACCAGCGCGTCACCCCGCGGGACGCGCACCGGGTCGTCGATCCACGCCGGCGCTTCGCCGAGGCGGCGGCGGATCTCGCTCCGCAACCGGGCCGCGTCGAGCCGTCCGATGCCGTCTTCGGGAAGGGCTTCCGCGGGCAGCGCGTGCAGCACCTTGAGGAAGGCGCCGAGATCCTCGGCAGCCCGGACGCGCTGATCGGCGGTGAGCGCGGTCCGGTCCGCGGTTCGTCCGGGAATCAATGCATATCCCGCGAAGGGCCAGGGGAAGTCTGGCGTCGGCGTCCCTTGCAGCGTCGGCGCTGGCACGGGCAGCGGCAGCAGCGGTCCGATGCGTGGCAAGAGGCGCAGCTCCGTTTCCAGCAGGGGCACGGCGACCTTCCGACGCGGGAAGCGGAACACCCAGGCGCCCTTCACCAGGAAGACCGTGTTGTCCCAGCCGGCGCCGAACGGCTCGGCGTGCGCCGGCGCAAGGGCGGGGAACTGCGACTCCACCAGCGCTCGAGCGAGTTCGGCGGAGACCGGCCTCTCCGCCCTCCAGGGCTGCGTCAGGGCCACTGGTTGGCGTCGTCGGGCAGGGGCCCGCGCTGCGGGTTGACGATGCAGAAGCGCTGCCCGGTTGGCGCCTCCATCACCCACCAGCGCTTGACGAAGGCCACCCTCCTGGCGCCCAGAGCCTCCAGCCGCCGCGCCTCCGCCTCCAGGTCGTCGGCCTCGATGTCGAGATGGACGCGGCTGTCGTGTGTCACCTTCTGGACGAGGAGCAGGGGCTCGTCCGGCGAGGCGTGCAGGGCCCTGTAGCCGGGGTCGCCTGCGTCCCCAACGGCGCGGCCCAGGGCCTGGCTCCAGAAACGCGCCGCCTCGTCCAGATCGGCGGCGTTGCAATCGATGACGAAGGTGCTCAACCGGCTGCGGTGCATGCGACCTCCCCTGTAGAGCAGGCAAGCGACCCTAGCGCGGTTGACGGCTGCCGGGGCGCGACCTATATGTGACAACCGACGCGCCAAACAAGCCGATGTGTTCTAAATGAACCTACGATGGATCCTATAGATTATCAGATCCTCGACCTGCTGCAGCGCGACGCCCGCACCACGCAGGTGGAGATCGCGGAGGCGGTAGGCCTCTCGCAGCCCTCGGTCGCCGACCGGATCCGCAAGCTGGACCAGGGCGGCGCCGTGCTCGGCTACGTGGCGCGGCTCGATCCGCGCCGGATGGGCAACGACATCCGCGCCTTCATCGGCGTGCGCATCTCGCATCCGCGGCATCACGACGCCTTCACCCGGCGGATCCAGCAGATCGGCGAAGTGCAGGAGTGCCACCGGGTGGCAGGCCTCGACTCCTACTTGTTGAAGGTCGTCTCGCGGAACACCGAGACGCTGGACCACCTCATCTCCAACGTGCTGCGCCGCATCGCCGGCGTCACGCGCACCACCACCACCATCGTGCTGGCGTCGGTCAAGGAGACCACCGCCGTGCCGCTGCAAGAGACGGAGGCGGCCCCGCGCCGCCGCAAGGAGGCGGCAGGATGATCGAGCTGGCGAAGCGGATGTCGGGCGTGCAGGCGTCGGCCATCCGCGAGATCCTCAAGGTCACCGAGCGCCCGGACGTGCTCTCCTTTGCTGGCGGGCTGCCGGCGCCGGAGGCGTTTCCTGCGGCAGCCCTGGCGCAGGCGCACGCCGACGTCCTCGCGACCGACGCCGCGGGCGCGCTGCAGTACGGCCCGACCGAGGGGTATGCGCCGCTGCGCGCCTTGATCGCGGAGCGGATGACGCTGCGCGGGCTGCCGGCCGCGTCCGAGAACGTGCTGGTCACCGCCGGATCCCAGCAGGGGATCGATCTGGTCGGGAAGGCGCTGATCGATCCCGGCGACGTGGTCGCGGTGGAGGCTCCTTCCTATCTGGCGGCGCTGCAGAGCTTCTCCACCTACGAGGCGCGCTTCGAGACGGTGCCTGGCGACGAGGAGGGGATGCGGGTCGACGCGCTGGAGCAGGTGCTGCGCGAGCGCAGGCCCAAGCTGATCTACGTCGTCCCCACCTTCCAGAATCCGCGCGGCACCACCCTTCCGCTCGAGCGGCGGGTGCGCATCGCGCAGCTGGCGGCCGCGTACGGCGTCACCGTGCTGGAGGACGACCCCTACGGCGAGCTGCGCTACCGGGGCGCCGCGCTTCCTCCCATCGCCGGCCTGGTCCCCGGCGCGCCCGTCATCTACCTGGGAAGCTTCTCCAAGACGCTCGCGCCCGGGCTGCGGCTGGGCTATGCGGTAGCCGACGAGCGCATCGTGCGCGCCCTCACCATCGCCAAGCAGGCCGCCGATCTGCACAGCGGTTCTCTTTCCCAGCGGGCCGTGACGCGGCTCTTCCAGATCTTCGACTACGAGGCGCACCTGCGCCGGCTGCAGCGCCTCTACGTCGAGCGCCTGGACGCGATGCTTGCATCCATCGAGCGCTCGTTCCCGCCGGGGACGCGCTGGACCGAGCCTGCGGGCGGACTGTTCGTCTGGGTGCAGCTTCCCCAGGGGCTCGACGCGCAGGCGCTGCTGGCCGAGGCGATGCGCGAGGGGGTGGCATTCGTCCCCGGCGCGCCCTTCTATCCCCGCGATCCGCGGCGCGAGACGATGCGGCTCAACTTCTCCAACCGCCCGCCCGAGGCTATCGCGGAAGGCATGGCCCGGCTGGGGGCCTGCGTCCGCGCGCGGCTGCGGGTAAGATCCGCTTCGCCAGAAGCTCCTCCACGAATCGCTGGTTGAGAGGCACATTTCGAAACTGTTGCAAATGCAAATATCCGCCGGCCGCGGCCGGTCGATCCTCCAGCAAGACAACACGGAGGAACGACAATGACCCGACTCATCTGCAGCATCCTCGCCGCCGGATCCACCGCTTTCTCCATGGCTGCGCCGGCGAGCGCCCACGAGGACCGCGCGCCCATCGCGCGGCGCGCCGACTACGAAGGTGGCCGCTATCGCCACGAGGGGTGGCG
>DASRTX010000041.1:0-5202 GCA_035655715.1 Myxococcales bacterium
GTCGTGGCCGTCGAGCTGAATGTGAAGTCGGCGCCGGCCACGGCACCCAAGGGCGGGGTCACGTTCCAGGCGAACGAGTACGTCTGCGCGAAGCGGACCGGGCAGCTCGCAGGATCGTCGTCGGTGGAGAAGAAGGGCGGCGTGAACGGACCGACGGTGAGCGCGTGCGGATCGAACGGCAGGCCGTCGGTCGCGTCCTGGACGGCGGCGCGCACCGGGTTGGCGCCGCAGTTCTCGGCCGTGAACGTGCTCTGGGCCGGCTGCGAGGCGTTGGCAATGCCGTCGGTCGCGACCACGGTGGCGGTGTAAGCGCCGCCCGGCGTGTTGACGACGAAGAACGGCGTCTGCGTGGTGGCATCGCTCAAGGCGGGCGGGTTCAGGGGAGAGAGCGTCCACGCGTACGTGAAGCTGGTGTTCCCCAAGCTGAAGCACGTCGAGGAGGCCTGGGCCGTGAGCGTCAGCGTGTCGTCGCGGAAGAAGTGGGGCAGATCGAACGCGTCGTCGCCCGCTGCCGGCGGCGTCACCGCGCCGATGGATGGCGCCGTCACCTTGGTGGGGAACGGATCGGTGCAGTTCACCAGCACGTCGCGCTGCGCGGTGCCCGTGTTCAGGCTCTTCGAGCCAGTCGCCCGCGCCGTGACGGTGTAGGTGGCGTTTCCGCCGGGCAGCAGATTGGTGGAAACGGGCGCGCGCGGACCGATGCCGCTGGCGGCCGGCGCCGTCAACACCGCGGGGTGGGCCGGAACGCTCCCCACGCTGAAGGCGATGGAGTACGTCTGGGAGAACCGGGCCGGGCAGCGCGCGAGATCGTCGTCGACCGAAGTGGCGGAGGCCGAGAAGGTGTAGGGATCGAACGCCAGCGTGCCCAGCGTCTGCACGGCGCCCAGCGTGGCCACGACCGGGTTGTTGCCGCAGAGCTCGGAGGTGAAGCTCGCCAACGAAGGCGCGGACCGGTTGCCGAGTTTGTCGACCACCACCACGGACGCCGTCCAGGTTCCGGCCGACCGGTTGACGGAGAACGTCGGGCTCGCCGCGGTCGCCAAGCTGAGAGCGGTGTTGCCGCCGCTCACGGACTGCAGCGTCCAGGCGTAGGAGAAGGACGTGCTGCCCGGGCTGAAGCAGAGCGAGCTGGGCGCCGCCGACAGCGTCGCCACGTCATCGCGGAAGAACACGCCGGGGGCAAATCCCGGCGTGGAGCTGGCGAGGCTGAGCGCGCCGGCGCGGGGAGCGAGGTCGGCGCAGCTGGCCGAGACGTTCTGCAGCGTCTCGGCGTTACGCAGCGACCCGCTGGTCAACAGGTGGACGCTGTAGACCGCGTTGCCGCCGGGCGTGAACTTCACCTGCGTGCCGTGGGTGGTGTCGAAGACGAAGCCCGTCGAAGGCGCGGTGGAGGCGACGCTCCAATCGAACGAGTACTGGCCGGCGAAGTGCGAGGGGCACTGCGCCGGGTCGTCGTCGCCGGAGAAGAAGGGCCCGCTGGCAGGCACCGCGCGCAGAGTGTGATCGTCGAAGGCGGCCGCGCCGGGCGTGTCCTGGACGGCGGCGACGATGGGGTTGGCGCCGCAGGCGGCGGCGTGGAAGCTCGCGCTCTGCGCGGCGGAGGCGTTGCCAAGCGCGTCGACTACCACCACCGAGGCCGTCCACGAGCCGTTGGGCTGATCGACTGCGAAGGAAGTGGTGGCGGTGTCGCTCGATGCCAGACGCGCCGCGCTGCCGTCGGACGACACCAACGTCCACTGGTAGGTGAGGCGCGCGAAGGCGGGGCTGAAGCAGGACGATGCGGCGCTGGTGGAAAGCGTGACCACGTCGTCGCGGTAGACGGTGGAGGCGCGCGGGAAGCTGGCCGTCTCCTCGCCCGCGACCAGCACGCCCAGCCCCGGAGACGTCATCGGGCTGGCGCAAGTGGCATCGACGGAGACGGGGGCTACCACCGAACGGCCGTCGGACCCAAACACGCGGGCCTCGATGCCGTAGATCGCGCTTCCTCCGGGCGAGAAGACGGTCTGGGCCGCGGTGGGCGCGCTGAACGTCCCCGGGCGCGGCGTCTGGCCGGTGGCGCTCCAGGAGAAGGTATACGTGCGGGCAAAGCGCGCCGGGCAATTCGCCCGGTTGTCGTCATCAGACGATGCGCTCACCATGAGAGTGCGCGGATCGAAGGGCTTTGCGCCCGCCGTGGTGTCCACGGCGCTGGCGAGGATGGGGTTGTTGCCGCAGTTGGAGACGTTGATCGCCACTTGCGCGGTGGCGGAGGCGGTGCCGAAACCGTCGCGCACCGTCACCGTGGCCAGGTACGAGCCGCCTGCCACGTCGGCGATGAAGAAGGGCGCGGCATCGGTGGTCGAGGAGAGCGTGGCGGTGCTGCCCGCGGGGCGCTGCGCCAGCGACCAGGAGAAGGAGAACTGCTGGCTCAGGGCGCCGCAGATGCCGGGTGCCGTGTTCACCGCGAGGTTGACGCGGTCGCCGCGGAACGTGCCGGGCAGGATGGGAGGGGTGCTGTCGGCAGGGGACGTGGTGAAGCGCGCGTTGGTAAGGGCGGGCCCGCCGCAAGGATTGGCGACCACCACCACCGCCGAGGGCTGCGACTTGAGGCCGGTGTTGTCGATGGCCACGACCGAGAGCTCATAGATCCCCACTGCATCCGGCGTCAGCGTGGGGTTGGACGCCGTGGAGTTGGACAGCACGGCCGCGGAGCCAGCGGGCTTGCTGGAGATCGCCCACTGGTAGGTGAAGGTCTGCGCCACGCCGCAGGCGATGTCGGCGTCGAGGGCCACGGCGCTGAGGTGCACCGTCGATGTGGGTTGCACCACCGGCGAGTCGGCCGAGGCCGTGACGGTGGGCGCGTTCGCGCCGCAGTTCGGCACGGTGATGACGATGGTCTTCGCCGGGCTGGAGAGGCCCGTCGAGTCGGTGACGATGAGGCGCACCGCGTAGTCGCCGGCGCGGTCCGGGGTCAGGCTCGGCGTCTGCGAGCTGGCGTTGTTCAGCGTGGCCAGGCTGCCCGCCGGCTGTTGGAGCAGCTCCCAGCGCGAGGAGAGCGTCTGGGCCTTGTTGCAGTTCGCGCCGTTGTCGGCGTCCAGCACGTCCGACTGGAGCTGGACGGTTGCGCCGATGCTCGGAGTGGCGGCCGACGCGGTGATGCTCTTGATCTCCGGCGCCCTCGCCCCGCAGGGGGAGACGGTGACCGTCACGTCCACCGGCGGGCTGGAGAGGACGTTGTTGGAGACGATCAGCCGGATCAGGTAGTCGCCCGACAGGTCGGCCTTGAAGGAAGGCTTGGCGGTGTCGGCCGCGATCAGCGTGGCCTGGCTTCCCAGCGGGCGGCTGATGATCGTCCAGTTGTACGAGAGCGGCCGCTTCTGCGGATCGGCGCTGGCGGAACCGTCGAGCTGGACGAAGTCGCCCGCGTTGACGATCGCGGCGACGTCGGCCGCGGCCGCGACGGGAGCCTTCACGTCGGAGCAGGCAGCCAGCAGGGAGAGAACAGCCGTGGACGTTCCAACAAGGGCAGTGAACCGCCGCATCGATGTGACCCTTTCCTAGAAAGACGTACTGAAACCGAGGGCGCCGCCGTGGGCGACGCGCGTGACCTGGTCGAACTGGATGCCGTCGAAGAGGTAGTCGAGCTCGACCGCCCAGTTGGGCGTGAGCCGCGCTTCCAGCCCGGCCAGACCGGAGAACGTCGAGGTGGGAGCCTTGAACGTAGACGAGCCGGTAGAATCCTTGGCCAGGTTGTAGGTGTAGCCAAAGGCGGCGCGCAGGGTGAAGGGCGCGATGGTCCAGCCGGCGCGCAGGCCGCCTCCCGGTCCCACCACCTCGAAGGGGAACCCGGTGTTGCGGACGGTCACGTACTGGAAGGCGGCGAAGGGCGTCAGCTCCAGCTTGCCGCTCTCCACGATGCGCGGGCCCAGGTCGTAACCACCGGAAAGGCCCAGATCGTAGCGGCTCTCGTCGACTTGCACGCGCTCGCCGGTGGTGGAGTTGGCGGGCACGTACTGCTGGTGGTACGAGCGGAAGTCGAAGCTCATTGCGGTGAACCAGTCGCCGAACCAGCGCGACGCCTCGATCCCCGCGCGACCCACCAGGGCGGAGTCGGTGTAGGACGACTCGGTGCTGCGTGCCCCGCCCAGGCGCGCGGTCAGCGTCCAGGGACCGGGCCGCGCGCCTCCCGTCGTCAGATTGGCGGGCGATGCGATGCGATCGGCTGCGGGCGGCGGCGCTCCCGCTGACGGCTTGAAGTCGGCGACCGTGGCCTGCGGCGCGGCCGCGACCTTCCCGGCGAGAGCGGCCTCTACCGCCGCGGTGACTTGTGGCGCCGCCGGCTCCTCGATGAGGACGGCGTACGGCAGCTCCGGCGCGCCGCTGCGCGCGGGCCCGTTGTCGGCATTGTCGTAGGCCTGGAGGTAGTAGGCGAAGCCGTCGGTCACCACCCGCGCCGGCACCTCGATGCCGTAGCGGTCGCCGCTGACGTTGCCCATGGCGTGGCACTCGAAGTCGCGGCCGAAGGCGTTGCGCCAGCAGGCCTCCACGCTGCCCACGCCGCTGCGGTCGTCGGTGACGTCGGCCAGCACGCGCAGCGAGTGGCCGCGGAGCGCGCTGCGCACCGGCTCGTGCTGGAGCCTGGGCGGGGTGGTGTCCTCCGGGACGGGCGCCTCGGCCAGCGAAGGAACCAGCTTCGCCTCGCAGGCGGCCAGCTGCCGCTTCGCCTCCGCGAGCAGCTCTTTCTGGGTGGCGCCTTTCTTCTTCTTGTCCGCCTGCCCGATGAAGTCGCGGTAGGTGGTCGCCGCCTCCTCGAACCGGCCCAGCTTGCGCCGCATCTGCGCGATGTTGAAGAGCACGCGCGGGTCGGGCTTGTACTGGTAGGCCGAGCGGTATCCCGAAAGCGCGCCCTCCAGGTCACCTTTCACGTAGGCCGCGTGCGCCGACTGCACCTGCGCCTGGTAGAGCTCGTCGACCGTGGGCGCGTGCTGCTTCTGCTCCACGCCGCGCACCGGCTTGAGGATGGCGGTGACCCGCATCTCGAAGTCGCGGTCGGCGGGGATGTTGGGCCGCGTCACCCGCGGCACGTAGCCGTCGAGGGCCAGCTTCACCTCGTGCTGGCCCGGCGTGGCGCGGAGCTTCACCGGCGTGGTTCCCACCAGGTTGCCGTCGAGGTAGATGCGCGCCCCTGCCGGATCCGACGAGACGGCGATCAGCGGCGGCTCC
>DASRTX010000042.1:0-8292 GCA_035655715.1 Myxococcales bacterium
GCGAACCGTTCGTGCAGGCGCTCGAGGAGCAGGCCCCCGGAGCCGTAGATGGGCAGCATCCACAAGTACGAGTGTCCGGTCAGCCTGCGGTCGCGCAGCCGGCGGCAATCCGCGAGGCCGGTGAAGGTCACCTCGAGCGCCCAACCGACGAAGCCGTAGGCAAGGAAGCGACGAAACATTCCCAATCGTGCGGCCCGGCATGCGCTCAGGCAATCCGCTACAGCCCGGATGCCGCGGCTGCGTCGGCCACCACCACCGCCCTGCCGGAGACCTTGCGCAGCCACTGGGCGGGACACGCCACCAGATCTTCCTCGCCCTTGATGGCGCGCGCCAAGACCCCTGCTTTGGAAGCGCCGGTGACCTGGAGGACCACCATGCGCGCCGTCACCACCAGGAATGGCGTCAGGGTGAGCCGCGCCACCTTGGGCTCGACGTGGACGGGCGGCTCGACCGCGCGCACCAGCTCCGCATCCCCGCGCTCGGCGCTGGCGGCCACTCCCGCGAAGAGCGAGCAGATATGGCCGTCAGGCCCCAGGCCGAGCAGCACGAGATCCAGCCGCGGCGGCGTCCCCAGACCGCGGCGCAGATCCTCCGCACATCGCTGCGCCTCGGCGGGCAGGTCCTTGGCCTCCCCGCGCATCCGGTGGATGCCGGCCGGCGCCACGTGCTGGAGCAGGCCCTCGCGCGCCATCCGGTAATTGGAGAGCGGATCGTCCGCGGGGACGGCGCGCTCGTCGGTGAAGTAGACCTGGACCTGCTGCCAGGGCACGCGCAGGGTGCGCAGCTGGGCGAAGAAAGGAGGCGCGCTGGAGCCGCCGGTGAGCGCCACCGCCGCGCGACCGCGCGCCGCCGCCGCGCCCGCCGTGGCCTCGACGAACAGCTCGGCGGCCGCGGCCGCCACGTCGGTGACCACCGCCACCTCGGTCATGAGGTCCCCGTGGGCAGCAGTTTGGCCGCGGCCTGCACCGCCGCCGCGTAGAGCTCGTCGTGGCCCGCCAGAAGCTTCAGCTCCAGGCCGAGGAGCCGGCCGGGCGTGTCCGGCGGCAGCCGCACCCGGTTGACCACGTAGCCGTCGTCGTCCCCCTTCACCTCCGCGAGCAGCAAACCGCGCTCGCGGCGCAAGGTGAAGGTCGCCGGCGGGGAGGTGAACTCGAAGCGGGAGACGTGTCCCAGCCCCAGCCGCTCGGCGCGCGGGATGACCGCGTGCGAGGTCTCGGGCTCCTCCTCGGGCTGGCCCTCGGCGTGGATCGCAACCGAGAGCCGCTTGACGCGCGACTGCATCCAGCCGAGCAGGAGCAGCCCCTCGGCGCCCACCGCGCCGGCGCAGACCACGCGCGCGGTGCGGATGTTGCCGCGGTGCTCGCGCAGGTTGGGCAGATCCAGCACGTCCGCCGCCAGCGACTGCCAGGGAAAGATGCGCGCCCAGGCGAGGTCGCCGATGGGCGCGCCGCGGGCGACGAGCTTCGCCACGTCAGCGAGAAACGTGGGCGGGCGCGCGCCTGAGTCGCCGATGATCCGGTCCGCCGACTCCACCGCCCGCACCAACAGATCCCCCTGGGGCCGCCCGCCCCAGATCACCACCAGCGGCACCTCGGTATGCAAGAGGCCGGTCATCGCGGATTCGAGGTGCCGCACCGCCCGGCCGGTGGCGGTGAGCACGATTCGCTCCATGCTGATGGCGCCGCCCGAGCGCACGACGGAGACGCGGGCGGTCAGCGACTCCGGCTCGGTGAGCTGGTCGGCCACCAACACCAGGAGGCGGCAGGGGTGGGCGCTGCCCGCGACCTCCAGGGCTTCCCGCGCCCGCTCGTACTGTCCCTGGGTGAAGTAGATGGCGACCAGGTTCAGCGTGCAGACGCTCTCCTGACCCGTGCCGCCCCGGTCGCGCGCCTGCTGCAGAAGCTGCTCGATGCGCGCGAGGTCGACGCCACGGTCGAAGCGCACTTCCAGTTCGCCCGCCGGGTGCGGCGCGGCGCCCGCCGCGATGGGCTCGCCGTATTGCTCGCTCATAATCGCCTCCAGGCGCGGCCGTCGCCGGCGAGCAGCTGGTCGGCGCTCTGCGGACCCCAGGTGCCCGCCGGATAGGGATGGGGCGGCGGGAACTCGGGAGACTCGGTGGCGGCGAGGATGCTGCCCGCGATCTTCCACGCCGCTTCCACCTCATCGCGGCGGGTGAACAGGGTCTGGTCGCCGCGCAGCGCGTCGAGCAGCAGCCGCTCGTAGGCCTCGGGCGTGGCCCCGAAGGCGCTGCCGTAGCGGAAGTCCATGCTCACCGTCCGCGGCCGGTAGCGCTCCCCGGGCACCTTGGCGGAGAAGCGCAGCGCGATGCCTTCTTGCGGTTGCACCCGGATGATCAGCACGTTGGGAAGCGTGGTGCCCGCGCCGAAGAGCGAATGCGGCAGCGGCCGGAAGTGGACCGCGATCTCCGTGGCGCGCTTGGGCATCCGCTTTCCCGATCGGATGTAGAAGGGCACCCCGTCCCAGCGCCAGGAGCGGATGTTGAGCCGCAGCGACACGAAAGTGGGCGTGCGGGAGCCCTGGGTGACGTCCTTCTCTTGCTGGTAGCCGGGCACGTCGGCGCCGGCCACGCTGCCCGCCGTGTACTGGCCCAGCACCACGTTGCGCTGCACCTGGTCCGGCGAGTCGAACGTCTCCACGGCGCGCAGCACCTTGATCTTCTCGTCCCGCACCGCGTCCGCGTCGAAGGCCACCGGCGGCTCCATCGCGGAGAGGCAGACGAGCTGCAGCACGTGGTTCTGGATCATGTCGCGCATGATGCCCGCCTCCTCGTAGTAGCGGGCGCGCCCCTCGATGCCCAGCTCCTCCCCGGCGGTGATTTGCACGTGGTCCACGTAGCGGCGGTTCCAGATGGGCTCGAAGATGGAGTTGGCGAAGCGGAAGACCAGGAGGTTCTGCACCGTCTCCTTGCCGAGATAGTGGTCGATGCGGAAGACCTGCTTCTCGTCGCAGGTCTCCAGCACCAGGCGGTTGAGCGCGCGGGCGCTGGCCAGATCGCGGCCGAAGGGCTTCTCGATCACCACGCGGGTGAAGGCGGGATGCAGCGGCGGGTTGATCAGCCCCGCGGACTTGAGCTGTCGCAGCAGCGTGGGGAAGGTGCTGGGCGGGGTGGCGAAGTAATAGAGCCGGTTGCCGCGGGTGACCCGCGTCCGGTCCAGCTCCTCCAGCTGCGAGCGCAGCCGCGCGAAAGTGTCGGGATCGTCGAAGGACCCGGACACGTAGCGCATGCCGGCGCCGAAGTCCTGCCAGATCTCCGGATCGACCGGCTTGGTGCGCGAGAACCGGCCCAGCGCCTCGCGCATGTCGCGCGCGTACTCCTCGTGCGAGAAGGCGCTCTTGGAGACGCCGACGATGCCGAAGGCCGCGGGCAGGTGCGCGCCCAGCGCCAGGTTGTAGAGCGCCGGCACCAGCTTGCGGTGCGCCAGGTCGCCGCTGGCGCCGAAGATGACCACCGCGCACGGCTCCGGCGTTGACTCTGCACGCAGGCCCGGCCGGAGCGGATTGGGGACCTCGTCGTGCTCTGGCGCGTAGGGCACGTCGCCCTCAGGACTTCTTGACGGCGTGGCCGCCGAATTCGTTGCGCAGCGCCGCCTGCACCTTGGCGCTAAAGGATTCGTCCTGCCGCGAGGCGATGCGCATCAGGAGCGACATCGTGATCACCGGAGCCGGCACGTTCTGGTCGATGGCCGCTTGCACCGTCCACCGCCCCTCTCCGCTGTCCTCCACGTAGCCGCGGATCTGCTCGAGCCCCGGATCCTTCTCCAGCGCGTCGTGGAGCAGCTCCAGAAGCCAGGAGCGCACCACGCTGCCGTAGCGCCAGATCCCCGCGATCCTGGGCAGATCGAGCTGGCCGAAGGGCGAGGTCTTGAGGATCTCGAAGCCCTCGGCGTAGGCGGTCATCAGGCCGTACTCGATGCCGTTGTGCACCATCTTGGTGAAGTGGCCGCTACCTGCAGGGCCGGTGTGCGCAAGCCCGCCCTCGGGCGCCAGCGTCTTCAGCGCCGGCTCGACGATGGCGTAGGCGTGCGGCGTGCCGCCCACCATCAGGCAGTAGCCGTTCTGCAGTCCCCAGACGCCGCCGCTGGTGCCCGCGTCGCAGAACTGGATGCCGCGCTCCGCCAGCTCCTTCGCGCGGCGCATCGAGTCGTGGAAGTTGGAGTTGCCCCCGTCCACGATGACGTCGCCGCGCGACATGCGCGAGGCCAGGGAGTGCACCAGCTCCTCGGTGACCTTCCCCGCCGGCACCATGATCCAGCAGACGCGCGGTGGATGCAGCGCGGCGAACACCTCGTCGAGCGTGGTGGCGGGCGCCGCGCCCAGCTTCGCCAGCTCGGCGGAGCGTCGCGGATCGACGTCGTAGGCGATCACTTTGTGCCCGCCCTTGAGCAGGCGCTGCACCATGTTGCCGCCCATCTTCCCCAGCCCCAACATCGCCAGTTGCATCGCCGGCCCCCTACTTGTGCGAGAGGAGCTTCACCGCCTCGTGCAACGTGGAGATCACCTTGCCGGCGTCGCCGTCCTCGCTGTGGATGCGCAGCGCCCTGCGGCCATGGGCCTGCAACACTTCGAGGTCCCCGCGCGCCTGCGCCGCGAACAGCGTGCCGAAGCTGTAAGGCAACCCCGGGATGGCCACGTCGTCGCCGCCGCTGCTGGTGATCTGCAGGAACAGGCCGGTGTTGGGGCCGCCCTTGTGGAGCTGGCCTGTGGAGTGGAGGAAGCGCGGCCCGAAGCCCAGCGTGCAGGCCAGCCGGGTGGCGTTGCGGATGCCGCCCTGGAGACCGTTGAGCTTCTCCTCCACGTCGGCATCCGGTGCCAGGTAAGCCTGGAGGCAGACGTAATCTCCGGCATCGGCCAGGGCCAGGTGCGCGGCGATCCAGCCGTGGGCCGACGCCGCCGCCGCGGCGCCCAGCGTGCCTGCCGCCTTGCGCAGCACCTGCGCGTGTTCGGGCGAGGCGAAGAGCGCAATGCCCTGCGAGCGCAGCGCCGGCTCCTGCGCCGGCAGCGGTCCCGCGGAGATCAGCGCGCGCGTCTTGTCCTTGCTCTCGGAGACGTTGGGCTCGTCGAAAGGATCGACGTCGAGGACGGCCCCCATCACCGCGGTGGCGATCTCCCAGCGCAGGAATTCGCCGGCCAGCTCGGTGGGTGTGGCGAGCTTCCATTGCAGCAATGGATGCCCGGACTCGGCGAGGTAGCTCATGTCGTGCGGCTCGCTGGCCAGCGCCAGCGAGACGAAGAGGCGGTCGTTGCCGTAGCCGTCCTTCTTGCCGGCCGGCTCGCCGTGCACCGGCACGATGCCGCGGCCGCGCTTGCCGGTGCTCTCCGCGACCAACTGCTCGAGCCAGGCGCCGAAAGGCATGAGATTCTTGCTCAGGAGGAAGGTGAGCTTGTCGGCGCCGTTGTTGGCCAGGCCGCCTGCGATGGCGCCGAGGCGCACGGCGAAGTTCTCCTTCAAGGGCACCTGCGCGTACGACTCGAGCGCGACCTTCCCGGCCTCTTCGACGAGCTTGCCCACGTCCAGTCCCAAAAGCGCCGCCGGCAGGAGCCCGAAGTAGCTGAGCGCGCTGTAGCGGCCGCCGATCTCGGAGGGATTCACGAAGGTGCGCCAGAACCCCTCGTCGGCGGCCCGCTTCTGCAGCGGCGTGCCCGCGTCGGTGATGGCCACGTACTGCTTGCCGTCGTCGATGCGGCCGCGGAAGTAGCGGTAGAAGGCGTCCACCTCGGTGGTGGTGCCGCTCTTCGAGCTGACCAGGAAGAGCGTCTTCTTCGGGTCGAACCCGGTCATCACCTTGCGCACGGCGTCGGGCGCGGTGGAATCGAGGACGCGCAGATCCAGTCCGCCCTCGCGCTTGCCGAACACGCGGGCCAGCACCTCGGGCGAAAGCGACGAGCCGCCCATGCCGAGCAGGACGCAGTGGCGGAACTTCTGCTGCGCCTCCTTGGCGAAGGCCTTCAGCTCGTCCTGGTGCTGCTTGCCGAAAACCGGGGCGTCCAGCCAGCCCAGGCGCGTCTTCGACACGTTCTGAGCCCCGAACAGCGTCGTATCGCGCTGCCAGAGCCGCGCGCCGACCTTCTTCTCGCGCGCGGCGTCGAGCCCCTTCTGCGCGTCGTCCTTGCGCTTGCCGGGGCTTTCGCGCAGCTGCGATTTCCTGGCGAAGTTCTGGGCCGCCGCGCGCGCCTCGAAGGCGTGGAGCAGGTTGTCCAGCGCCTTGGAGAAGAGATCGAGGCCCTGGTCGGTGAGGTCGCTGCAGACCTTCTCCAGATCGATGCCCAACTGCCCGAGCTTGGCCAGTTGCGCGCGCGCCTCGTCCACGCCCTGCCCGATCGTGTCGGCCACCTTGCCGTGGTCGTTGAAGGCGTGGAGCGTGCCGAGCGGCATGGTGTTGACGGTGTCCCTGCCGATCAGCGGCTCGACGTACAGCACGTCGCTGTACGCCTTGTTCTTGGTGCCGGTGCTGGCCCAGAGCGGCCGCTGCCTCGTGGCGCCCTTCGCCTCCAGCGCCTTCCAGCGCGGGGTGGCGATGGACTTCAAGAACAGCTGGTAGGCCTCCTTGGCGTTGGCGACCGCGATCTTGCCGAGCAGATCCTTGTTGCCCTTCTGCTCCAGCAATTTGTCCACCGCGCTGTCCACGCGGCTGACGAAAAACGAGGCCACGCTGTGGATCTGCGAGATGGGCTGGCCCTTGGCCACGCGCTCCTCCAGCCCGCTCAGGTACGCCTCGATCACCTGCGCGTACACGTTCACGCTGAAGATGAGGGTGATGTTGACGCTGATGCCCGCGGCGGTGGCCTCGCGGATGGCCGGAATGCCCTCGGGGTTGGCCGGGATCTTGATGAAGAGGTTGGGGCGATCCACCGCCTTCCAGAACCGTTTCCCCTCCTCCACGCTGGCCTTGGTGTCGCGCGCGATGTAGGGCGACACCTCCAGCGAGACGAAGCCGTCGCCACCCTTGAGGCGGTCGAAGAGCGGCCGCAGCACGTCGCAGCCGGCGCGCACGTCGGCCACCGCCACGGTCTCGTACATCTCCAGCGGCTTCTTGTTTTGCGCGATGAGCCGGCCCAACTCCTCGTCGTACTCGTCGGACTCGACGATGGCTTTCTCGAAGATGGCAGGGTTGGCGGTGACCCCGCGGATGCCGTCCTCGTCCACCATCCGCAAGAGCTCGCCGGAGTGGATGAGCTTGCGTCCGATCAGGTCCAACCACGCGCTCTGCCCCAACTCGTTCAACCTGGCTGCGGGCTTCATTGCGTTCTCCTTACTTGGTGTTCGCGCGCGCGCCTTCGGCCAGCCAGCGCCCGATGCGGGCGGCAACCTTGGAGGGCGTGAGGTCGTAGGCGTCGGCGAGCGCCTTCTCGGGGGCGCTGGCGCCGAAGCGGTCGATGCCGACCACCAGCCCGTCGCCGACGATGCGGTACCAGTCGAGACCCCCCGAGGCCTCCACCGCCACCAGCCGGGCCTTGCCGTGCGGGATGAGCTTGCGCTGCTCGTCGCCGGGCCATTTCAGGAAGCGCTCCACGCAGGGCATGGAGACGAGCCGGATCTTGTGGTTCCCGGAGAGATCGGCGAGCGCGGCCTGCGCCAGCGCGACCTCGCTGCCGGTGGCGACGATCACCACGTCGGGCTCGGGCACGTCCACCACGGCATAGGCGCCCCGCAGCGCCTCGCGCACGTCGGCGGGGCGGCTCCTGCGCAAGGGCGGGATCTTCTGCCGGCTGAAGGCGAAGGCGCTGGGCCCGTCCTTGCGGGCGATGGCCGCCGCCCATGCAGCCGCGGTCTCCAAGCCGTCGGCTGGACGCCACACCTCGAGATTCGGGATGCAGCGCAAGGAGCAGAGCTGCTCGATGGGCTGATGGGTCGGTCCGTCCTCTCCGAGAAAGATCGAGTCGTGGGTGAAGACGAAGATGCTCGAAAGCTTGCTCAGCGCGGCCAGCCGGATGGGCGGCCGCATGTAATCCGCGAAGAGCAGGAAGGTAGCGCTGTAGGGTGTGAAGAAGCCGTCGTAGGCGAAGCCGTTCACCACCGCGCCCATGCCGTGCTCGCGCACGCCGAAGTGGATGTTGCGGCCGCCGTAGCTGCCCGGCTGCACGTCGCCCGAGTCCTTGAGGTAGGTGAAGGTCGAGGGATCGAGATCGGCGGAGCCGCCCACCAGCCCGGGCAAGAGCTGCCCGGCCTTCTGGAGGATGGCTTGGCCGTGCTTGCGGGTGGCCTCCGGCGCATTCGCGTCCTTGACCACGGCGGCAAGCTGCTCGGGCAGGTCCTCGGGAACCTGCTTGTCG
>DASRTX010000043.1:0-7364 GCA_035655715.1 Myxococcales bacterium
CGGAGGCCAAGGCTTGGCTGTCGGCGATGTCGACGGCGACTTGCGCCCGGACGTCGTCGCTGGCGCCATCGGCGGTATCGCGGTGCTGCGCTCGACCTGCCTGCCCTGAAGAGCTGTTCTAGGGACGATCCCCGAGAAAGAGCCGCCCCACCTCGGGGTCCGCCAGCAGCTCGGCGCCGGTGCCCACCTTGGCCACCGACCCGGACACCAGCACGTATCCCACGTCGGCGAATTCCAGGCCCTTCTTGGCGTTCTGCTCCACCATCACGATGGCCTTGCCCTCGTTCCGCCGCAGGTCGGCGAGGATTTCGAACACCATGTCGATGTAGCGCGGCTCGAGCCCGATGGACGGCTCGTCCACCAGCAGGACGCGGGGGTTCATCACCAGGGCCCGCGAGATCTCCAGCAGGCGCCGCTCGCCGCCCGACAGCACGCGCGCGGGCTGTTGCCGGCGCTTCGCCAGGCGGTCGTACTTGCGGAAGACGCGCTCGGCGGCCTCCTTCGCCTGCTCGGGCTTGTCCATCAGATATCCGCCCATCCAGAGATTTTCCTCCACCGTCATGTCCGGGAACACCGAGTTGTCCTGGAGGATGTACGCGACGCCCGCGAGCTTGAGTTTCTGGTTGGAGGAGAGCCGGGTGATGTCGCGGCCGCCCGCGCGGATGGTGCCTGCGTTGATGCGGGTGAACCCATAGATGGAATGCAGCACGGTGGACTTGCCGGCGCCGTTGGGGCCGATCATGCAGACGGCGCGGCCGGCGGCGACTTGCAGATCGACGCCGTGCAGGATCTCCATCTTGCCGTAGCCGGCGTGGAGCCCGGAGACGGTGAGGACAGGTTCGCCGCCGGCCAGCTCCGCGATCCGCTCTGCCGTCATCACCGCGCCCCGAGGTAGGCTTCGAGGACGCGCGGGTCCCGCTGGATCTCCGCCGGCTTGCCCTCCGCCAGGAGCTCACCGTGCGCGAGGCAGTAGATGTAGCCGGCAAGTTCCATGATCACCCGCATGTTGTGCTCGATGATCAGGAGCGTGATGCCGAACTGCTGGTTGATCTTCCGCAGCCGCTCGAGCAGGCCGTTGATCAAGGTGGGATTGATCCCCGCGGTCGGCTCGTCGAGCAGCAGCATGCGCGGCCCGCTCATCAGCGCCATCGCCAGCTCGAGCAGCTTCTGCTGGCCAAAGGAAAGATCGCCGGCGCGCAGGTGGCGCTTGGGAAAGAGGCCCACGAACTCGAGCAGCTCCTCCGCCTTGCGCAGGTCCTCGGGCGGCGTCCGCCGGAACATGGACCGCAGGCTCCGCTCCGAGGCGCGCACGCTGATCACCATGTTTTGCACGCAGGTCATCCCGCCGTAGATCCGCGTCTGCTGGAAGGTGCGCAACAGGCCCAGCCGCGCGATCTGCGGCACGCGCAACCGCGAGATCTCGCGGCCTTCGAAGCGGATGGAGCCGGCATCGACGGGGTGCAGGCCGACGATGGAGTTGAAGAGCGTGGTCTTGCCCGAGCCGTTCGGTCCGATCAGGCCGAAGATTCCGCCGGCGGGCACGCGCAGGCTCACGTCCTTGTTGGCGAGCAGGCCGCCAAAGGACTTGCGGACCTTGTCGACCTCCAGCATCGCCGTCACGGCGCCGCGTCCTGCTCGACGCGGTGGCCGAAGCGCTCCGGCCAGCGCTGGCGCGCCCAGCCGAGGATTCCCTCCTGGAAGAAGACGACGATGACCACGATCAAGAGCCCGAGCGCCACCCGCTGCCAGCCCAGCAGGTACGTCCAGAAGAGCTCCTTGGTGACGTGGAAGATGATCGCGCCCAGCACCGGCCCCCACAGCGTTCCCTTGCCGCCGAGGATGGCCATCAACACCATCCAGACGCCGAACGTGGAGCCCGCGAACGCCACCTCGCGCGGGTCGATGAAGCCGAGCAGGTTGCCCACCGCGCCGCCACTCAGCCCGAGGAAGAAGGCGCAGATGCACCAGGCCGCGGTCTTGTAGCGAGTGGTGCGCAGGCCCATGGCCTCCGCCTTGTCCTCGTCGTCGCGGATGGCGTTGAGCACCAGGCCGAAGTGCCCGCGGTAGAGCCAGCCCAGGAAGGGTATGGTGACTGCCGCGAGCGCGAGGCAGAGATAGTAGAAGAACGTCTCGCGGCCGCCCACCTCGCCGGGGAACAGCGGCGGCACCATTCCACCTCCGGCGCCGACGAAGTCCCAGCCTCCGGCCAACTCTCCCGCCGCCACGCCGAGACCGAGCGTGGCGATGGCGAAGTAATGCCCGCGCAATCCGAGGATGCCGGATCCGAGCAGCGCCGCCAGCGCGACCGAGAGCAGCGCTCCGCAGAGGCTGCCCAGGGCGAGGCCGGCGAAGTAGCCCAGGTGGGCGTCGCGCTGGATGAGGACGCAGGCGTACATGCCCACGCCGACGAAGAGCACGTTCCCGAAGGAGTTGTAGCCCATCTGGCCGCCGAGCAGATCCCAGGTGGAGGCGAAGACGATCATGATCCAGAGCAGCGCCATCTGGCTGCGGTAGCCGGGCAGCAAGACGGGCAAGAAGATCGCCAGCACCACCACCGCTGCAGCCACCGCCGCGCGCACGCGCGGCGTCATCGCAGGTATCTCCGTTCGCGGGCGAGCCAGAATCTCCGCCAGACCAGGATCGCGACCAGCAGCGTGAAGACGAAGGCGGCCTGGTATTCGGCGCCGAGGACGAAGCCGGCGAAGTTCTCCGCCATTCCCAACCCCAGCGCGGCGGCCAGCACGGCGCCCACGTTTCCGATGCCGGCGATGATCACGATCATGAAGGAGCGCAGCGTGTAGGGGAGCCCCAGGTACGGGTGGACTACCCACGTCATCGCCACCAGCGCCCCCGACGCGCCGCAGATGGCGGCGTTGAGCGCGAAGGTCCAGGCGTAGACGCCGTCGGTGTCGACGCCCATCACCCGGGCGGCCCGCGCGTTCTGCGCGGTGGCGCGGATGGCCTGGCCCATGCGGGTGCGCTTGAGGAAGAGGATGAGGAAGAGCCCGGTGACCAGCGCCGCGGCGAAGGACACCAGCTTGATCACCGTCACCGTCACCCTGCCGCCGAGGAGGAAGAGGGTGCCGAACCCCGACTCCGCCGTGCGCACGTCGGCGCCGAAGAGGGTGTTGGCGAGCTGCTGCAAGAGGATGCTGAGCCCGAAGGTGGCGAGGATGGAGATGAAGAGATCGCGCTCCACCACGCGGAAGATGACCGCGCGGTAGAGCAGCCAACCGCCGACGAAGAGGGCGGCCGCGGCCAGCGGAGCGGCGAAGAGCGGGTGGAGGCCGGCGCGGTAAAGGTAGTACGCCGCGTATCCGCCCAGCATCACCAGCTCGCCCTGCGCCACGTTGATGATGCCCATCACGCCCCAGACCAGCGCCATGCCGAAGGCGGAGAGCGCGAAGATGGCGCCGATGAGAAGGCCATCCAGCAGGAGCTGCAGGTTGAGCGCGGGCGCCTCGATCAGCAGCCGGAGGTTGTCCATCCAGGAGTGTGTTCCCACCATGCCGCGCGAAGCGGCCCAGGGCCTATTCCGGCAGCTTGCGCGGCCAGACCAGCTTCACTTCCGCCCACTTCGTCGGCGCCACCACTTTGTAGTCGCCGCCGCGCACCTGGTACAGCACCATGGGCTTGGCTACGTTCTTGCCCGTGCTGTCGAACTTGATGGGCCCGTAGAAGGTCATCAGATCGGTGCTGGCGATGGCGTCGCGCACCTTCTCGGGGTCGAGCGTGCCGGCGCGCTGGAAGGCGTCGGCGAAGACCAGCACGGAGGCGGTCGATTCCGCGGCCTGGTAGGGCGCGGGGTACTTGAACTCCTTCTCGAACCGCTTGGCGTACTCGTCGGCGCTGCCGAACCACTTGTCCTTGTAGCTGAGCTTGCGATCCCACTGGGACGCGCAGAGCACGCCCTCCGCCAGCCTGCCCATGCTCTCGGCGATCTTGGCGGAGTCGCAGTGGGTGGTGGCGACGATGGGGACGTCGATCTTCATCTCCGAGGTCTGGCGCACCACCAGCGTTGCGCCCTTCTCGTGGCCCGAGACGAGCAGGGCGTCGGGCTTGAGCGCGCGCACCTTGGTGAGCGTCGCGGCCATGTCGTTGAGGTCGGGCGGCAGCTTGTCGTCGGCGACGACCTGCATGCCATGACGCTTCACGTCCTCGAGGATTCCGTCGCGGACGTCGAGGCTGAAGGGGTCGTTCTCGAAGGCCATGGCGATCTTCAGCGTCTTGGGATCGCGGCCCTTCTCCTTGGCCACCTCGGCAGCCAGGTTTACCGCGTCGCGCAGGTAGTAGTCGGAGGTGGAGAGGACCGCGAAGAGATAGCGGTAGCCCTGCGTGAAGAGCTCTCTGGCGGCGCCGTTTCCCTCGACGTGCGGAACCTTGTACTTCTCGGTGATGGGCGCGATGGCCTTGGTCAGTCCGGAGCTGTACGCCCCGAGCAGATACTTCACGCCGTCCTGGCTGATCAGGCGCTCGGCGAGCTGCGCTCCGCGGGCGGGCGTGGACTCGTCGTCGTAGTAGGTGATCTTGAGCTTGTAGGCCTTGAGGCCGACCTTCACGCCGCCCATCTCGTTGATGCGCTTGATGGCCAGGTCGTAGCCGTCCTTGGTGTTCTTGCCGTTGACCGAGTACTTGCCGGTGAGCGACACCGCCGCGCCCAACATCACCGAGTCCTGCTCTCCTGACCTGCCGGCAGCGACGCCCCAGGAGACCAACGCAAAGAGGACCGCTCCTGCCGCCACCAGCCGCGCCCTGGCGAATCGATTCCTCATCCGTGCCTCCGCTCGGTGCCCCGCGAATCTCCGACGCACATCGGAGCATGCCGCGAGCGTCCCTGCAAGCGGGGTGTAGCGCGACAGTCGCGCGGGAAGGTCAGCTTGCTTCCATGCCCTCCAGCAGCACGGGTTCGTCCTGCTCGGGCAGGTGTGCCTTGCCGTCGAAGTCGATGTGGTGGCCCGAGCGAGTGGCCTTGGTCATCAGATAGAACCGGTTGTGATCATTGGGCGGCATCACGTGCGGGATGCGCCCCGAGATGCGGACGCCCAGCCGCTCGAGCTCGCGCATCTTGTTCGGATTGTTGGTCATCAACCTGATCGAGGCCACGTTCAGGCTCGCCAGCATGTGCGCCGCGACGGCGTAGTCGCGCTCGTCATCGCGGAACCCGAGGGCGAGGTTGGCTTCCACGGTGTCCATGCCCTGATCCTGAAGGGAGTAGGCGCGGATCTTGTTGATCAGGCCGATGCCGCGCCCTTCCTGTCGCATGTAGAGGAGGATGCCGCGGGAAAACGAGGAGAGCCGGCGCAGCGCCACCTCCAGCTGATCGCGGCAGTCGCAACGCAGCGAGCCAAGCGCGTCGCCCGTCAGGCACTCCGAGTGCAGCCGCGTGGGCACGTCCTCCCCGCCCATCACGTCGCCGTGGACGAGCGCGATGTGTTCCTTGCCGTCGCGGTTGTTCCAGAACGCCACGATGCGGAAGCGGCCGAACCGGCTGGGTAGATCTGCGACGGCCTCGACGCGCACGCAGACGCGCGCTGCGCCGAAACCACCGCAGTCGTGCGTCTTGTCGCGGTCGACCAGCTCGTCGAGGGTGGCGACGCGCGGAATGCCGCCGCAGGGAGGGGGGGTGGTGGTCATGGGGGTTGCCTGTATCGCTCCCGTATTGCCGCCGCAACCGCGGAGAGCGCGCGCAACGTCAGTTGTTCGACCTCGGGGGCTGGCGGGAGGCGCAGACGCGGCGAGAGGAGTATGATGTCCGCATGAAGGCACTCTGCTGTGCCGTCGTGCTGGCTGCCGCCTGCGCTCATGGTTCTTCGTCCGGCAGATATCCGCTCGCCAACTGGCGGGCGGCAAACCCGGGCGCCGCCCAGCAGCTGTGCGCGTTCAACCAGCACTATCCAACCCTCGCGATGGACGTCCGCAAGTGGGTCTTGGATCACCCCGCCCAGGCGCAGATGTTGCTCGAGTGGGCAGCGGACAACCCTGACTCGCAGGCGCCCCTCAACTTCTTCCCGTCTCGCGTGCGCTTGAACCGCCCGGATGTCGCGGTGCTCGCGCTATGGGACTGGGCGACGCTGTATCCCGACGCGGCGCAGGATCTGTCGGGGAATCCGGCGGGGTTGCGCGTGGCGTTTGGCGCGGGCGGCTGCTAGCCGTCCTGGAGACCTCCGCGCCTCCCTGCGCGGCTTTGGTCCGCTTGGGCTCCTCGCCATCGTCGTCATTCTCTCCGGCAATTTCCTCTTCCCGCCGCTCAGCGCCGTCCTGGTCCTGTTCTGGGCCCGCTGGTCGGGCACCCCCTGGCGCGAGATCGGTTATGTCCGGCCGCGCAGCTGGATCGGCGAGCTCGCCGCCGGCCTCATCCTCGGCGGCCTCTTCAAGCTGGCGATGAAGGCCGTGGTCATGCCGCTGCTCGGCGCGGATCCGATCAACCGCGCCTATCACGCGCTGGTGGGCAACACGCAGATGCTGGCTTGGATGCTCCTCATCGTGACCATCAATGCCGGCATCGGCGAGGAGACTGTGTTTCGCGGCTACATGTTCGAACGGCTGGGCAAGCTGATCGGCCGAAACGTGCCGGCGAAGGTCGCCGCCGTCGTGCTCACCTCAGCGGTGTTCGCGCTCGCCCTCCTGCCGGATCAGGGGGTGGCAGGAACGGAGCAGGCCACCTTCACCGGTCTCGCCTTCGGCGGCGTCTTCGCGCGCACCGGCCGACTGTACCCGGTGATGTGCGCCCACGCGGGCTTCGATCTGGTGGCTGTCGCGATCATCTACCTGGATCTCGAATCGCGCGTCGCGCACCTCGTCTTTTGCTGAAGAATCGTCCGGCTCAGGGCAGCCGGTAGAAGACCGAGGCAGAGATGGGCACGAGGCCAGCACCGGCGCGCGTCGAGAGCTGGAAGTAGACGAAGTAGGCGTAGCGCGAGGCGTCCACCTTCCTCAGCTCGATCTGCTCGGTCGACACCGCGCGCACCTCGGGCGCAGCGCCTTTGGTGTCCACCTCGGCCATCTTCTGCGCGTCCGAGCGGTAGAGGAACGCGGCGCCGTCCACGTCGGGCGCGTCGTCGAAATAGACGTAGGAGAACCCGGTGACAATGGCGCCGTCGGGGAGGGCGATGGGCGCGACCAGGAAGTCGTCCTCGCCGCCGGTCTGGTACCTGCCCACGCCGCCGCGCACCGTGGCGGGCGCGGTGGGCGTCGCCGGAAGGAGCGGTGCCGCGGTCAGCGCCGCCACCGCGATCACGCCGCGGGGCAGGTGCTGGCAGCTCACGGTGCCGTTCTCGGCGATGACGCGGATGGCGGAGCCGGGAGCGCAGGTGCCGGTGATGCGCGCCTGCTTTCCCTCCAGCGCCTCGGCGTTCTTGACGATC
>DASRTX010000044.1:0-11359 GCA_035655715.1 Myxococcales bacterium
GCCGGCGAATGCCGGGGTGCTGGAGGTGTTCGGCGAGCATCGCGTGGCGGTGCACACGCGGGGCGGCCGCACCCTGCGCGGCACGGTGCGCGACATCGACCTGTCGAAGGCGCAGTTCCCGCTGCTGCCGCAGGGCGGCGGCGAGGCCGAGACCATCTACCACTCCGACGTGAAGGTGATCTTCTTCATGCTCGCGCCCGGCGAGAAGGTGAAGCCGGCGGAGGGCGGCAAGGTGCGCGTCAAGCTCTCCGACGGCCGGGTCATCGAGGGGGGCCGCGACGGGGGAGAGACCAGGCACGGCTTCTTCCTGGTTCCCGGCGATGCCGCGCGCACCAACACCCGGCGCATCTACGTGGCGCGCGAGGCGGCGGAAGAGATCGAAGACTAGTGGAGGTACTTGTCGGAGCCGCGGGGACCGGAGCCGAACGGTCCCGGCTTCTTCTCCTCGCCGCCGCGGATCACGCGCAGCTTGCTGCGGCGCAGCCGCCGATCGATCCACCACACCCGCGCCCGGAGCAGGAAATTCCGCGGCGCCACGCCGCCCGCCAAGAGCACGCCGGCGCCGAGCCCGAAGAGCTGCGGCAGGTAGGCCACCCAGCTGGTCATGACCATGAACAGGACGGTGATGCCCGCGGAGATTGGCAGCATCCAGCGGGCCTGCACCGGCACGAAGTAGAGGAAGATCTGCGCGTTGGGCATGAGCACCGCGAAGGCGGCGATCAGGCCTTCCAGCGAGGGCCAGTTGCCCGCGTAGGGATGGAAGCGGACGGCTTCGACGGCGAGCCCCAGCAACGCCGTCGCCACCGCCGCCAGCGCGCCGGTGGCGAGATAGAAGACCACGAACCGCCGCGTGCCCCAGGCCTGCTCGAGCGATGCGCCCAGCAGCCACAGCCCCAGGAGGGCGAAGAGCAGGCCGAACGGGTCCGGGTTGAGGAACGTGTAGGTGAACGGTTGCCAGATGCGGCCGTGCCAGAGATCCTCAGGCACGAAGACAACCAGGCGCGCCAGTTCCTCGCCGGAAGCGCCGATCACCCGGACCAGGATGGAGACCGCCAGCGTGATGCCGCCCAGCCACTTCACGCCGCGCGTGAGCGGGGGCACTCCGAACGACATCGCAGGCTGACCGCGCGGGCTCATCCGCTGTCCAGTGTAAACCCTCAGACCCGGGGGCGCTCGCGGTAGAAGAGCGTGATCGTCAGGCAGTGGAACTCCTTGTCGGAGCTCTGCGTGACGATCTTGTCCACGATCTCCAGCTGCTGCTGGTTGTCGTGCAGCCAGCGGGTGATGTTGTCGCCCATCGCCTCGCGGTCGCGGGCCAGGGTGGTGGAGAACACCTTCATTCCGGTGAACTGGACAGGGCTCATGAGCGGACCTCGCGGACGATCTGCGCCACTTCGGATTCCGTCAACGTACGATTCGATGCCTTGGCGCGCGCAAGCACCGCCTTGGCCAGCGGCTCGTCGGCGGGGATCTCGTGTCGCGCCAGCCAGTGCTTCACGTTGGAGAGGCCGCTCATCGGGCCGATCTCGATCTGCTGCTCCTTGCCGAACTCGCCGGCGGGCACGCCGCTGTAGATGCGGTCGGCCAGCCAGCGATCGCCCTTGCGCTGCGCCTTGACGATGGCGGCGGCGTGCACGCCGGTGGCGGTGCGGAAGGCGTCGGGGCCGGCCACCGGGTAGTTCACCGGCAGCTCATGGCCGGTCGCCTTCGCGGCCAGCGTGACGAAGCGCACCAGCTTGGACATGTCGCGCGGGCCATAGACGGGATGCCCCATCAGCTTGAGGTTGACCAACAGCTGGTCGCAGGCGGTGTTGCCCACGCGCTCGCCGATCCCGGCCGCGCAGCCGTGCAAGCGCGTGGCACCGGCCGCACCGGCGGCGAGGGCGTTCCAGAGCGCCAGCCCGCGATCGTTGTGGCCGTGCCAATCGAGTCCGATCGCAGGGCCAGCCACCTCGCGCGCGAACCGGACCAGCGCCGCGGCGCCCTCCGGCGTGGCGTGACCCACCGTGTCGCAGAGGCAGAGGCGCCGCGCGCCCGCCTCGATGGCGCTGCGGAAGAGGCGGCGGAGATCCTCGGGCTTGCTGCGGGTGGTGTCCTCGGTGACGTAGGTGACGGCGAGGCCTTGCTTGACCGCGAAGGAGATGGCCGCCACCGACTGCTGCTCGATGAAGGAGAGGTCCCATTCCTCGGCGTACTGGCGGATGGGCGAGCTGCCGATGAAGGCGTAGACCTCGAGCGGCACGCCCGTCTCTTGTTGCAGCTCCGCCGCCGGGGCGATGTCGCCGACCACGGTGCGGCAGGCCACGTTGAGGCGGATCTGCAGCTTGGCGTCGCGCTTCTCCTCCGCCAGCCTCTTCACAGCCGCGCGCTGGTGCGCCCCCGCGCCGGGCAGGCCCACGTCGAGCTGCGCCACCCCGAGCTCGTCGAGCAGGTGGAGGATTTCGATCTTCGACTCGATGGGCGGGTCGATGGCGGAGGGACTCTGGATGCCGTCGCGCAGCGTCTCGTCCAGCACCTCGGCGCGGGCCAACTCGCCGAGGCCGTGAGGGTTCCAGTCGTGGAAGAGATCCGGCACGAACCGGAATCCTACGCCGACTCCAGGAGGAGCGCGATGCCCTGTCCGCCGCCGATGCAGGCAGAGCCGACCCCGCGCTTCACGCCGCGGCGGCGCATCTCGTAGAGCAGGTGGGCGGTGATGCGGGCGCCGGAAGCGGCGAGCGGATGGCCCACCGCGATGGCGCCGCCGTCCACGTTGGTGCGGTCTGGCGGCAGCCCCAGCTCCTTTTCCACTGCCAGGACCTGGGGCGCGAAAGCCTCGTTCACTTCGAAGAGATCGACGTCCTTGAGCGAGACCTCGTGCCGGTCGAAGGCGCGGCGGATGGCCGGCGCGGGGCCGATGCCCATGATCGACGGATCGCAGCCGGAGATGCCCCAGCCGACGAGCTTGCCGATGGGCTTGAGGCCGCGCTTGTCGGCGAATTGCCGGGTGGCGAGGACGAGGGCGCCGGCGCCGTCGCAGATGCCGCTCGCCGCGCCCGCATGGATCACGCCGTCCTTCTTGAACACCTTGGGCAGCTTCGCCAGCCCCTCCACCGTGGTCTCGGGGCGGTTGTGCTCGTCGCGCGAGAAGTGGACTACCGCGCCCCTCTTGCCGGGCAGCTCCATCGGCGCGATCTCCTCGCCGAACCGCCCCGATTCCTGCGCGGCGGCGAAGCGCTTCTGGCTGCCGACGCTGTACTCGTCGACCTCGCGCTGGCCGATGCCGTACTTCACCGCCAGATTCTCCGCCGTCATCGCCATGGGCAGACCGTTGTAGCTGTCGGTCAGCGCCTCCCAGAGCGAGTCCGCAAGCGCCGGCGCCTTGCCCAACGCCACGCCGAAGCGCAGCCCGCGCGCGACGTGCGGCGCCTGGGACATGCTCTCGGTGCCGCCCACCAGCGCGCATTGGCTGTGGCCCGCCAGCATCTCCAGGGCGGCGTCCACCACGGCCTGGAAGCCCGATCCACAAAGGCGGTTGACGGTCAGCGCCGGAACCGACTGCGGCAGCCCCGCCTTCAGCCCCACGTGCCGGGCCAGGTAGATGGCGTCGGGGCTGGTCTGCATCACGTTGCCGAAGACCACGTTGTCGATCTCGTCCGGCTTCACTCCCGACTGCGCCACCGCCGCCTTTGCGGCGTGGACGGCGAGGTCGGTGGCGGAGATGTCCTTGAGGGACCCTCCATAGGTGCCGAACGGCGTGCGCCTGGCGGACAGGAAGACGAGCTCGGTGGGGATGGGCTTCATCGGCGGCTCCGAGGAGAGGGCCGGGGAGCATAACCACTTCACGCGCCTGCGGCGACAACGGAGTGACTCGTCGGCCGCCAGGTGTTGTATGACGCCACAGTGATCCGCCTGCTCTCCGCGGAGGAGACGGAAGCGTCCGCCGCCAGGCTGGCGGAGGTGCTGCTCGACTGCATCGCGGGCGGTGCCTCGGTCAGCTTCATGCGCGACCTCACCCCGGCGCAGGCGGCCGCGTGGTGGCGGAAGATCGCGGGAGAGGTGCGCGCCGGCAACCGCGTCCTCTTCGCGGCGGGGGACATCGACGGCACCGCGCAGCTCATCCTCGACACGCCGCCCAACCAGCCACATCGCGCCGAGCTGGCGAAGATGCTGGTGCATCGGCGCGCGCGGCGCCGCGGGCTGGCCCGGGCCCTCTTCACGGCGGTGGAGGAGGAAGCGCGGCGGCGCGGTCGCACGCTCTTGACCTTCGACACGATGACCGGCGGCGCCGCCGAGCGGCTCTATCTTTCGTGTGGTTGCACCAAGGTGGGCGAGGTTCCCGACTACGCGCTCTTCCCGGACGGCAGCGTGGGGCCCACCAGCATCTTCTACAAACGGCTCTGAGCGGCCCGCTGCACCCGGGCGAACAGCTCGTCGCCCACCTCCGACGTGCTCGAGGCGGGGCCCCCGAGCAGGCCGATCAGGTCTGGCGTGTGCGCGCCTTCGCGCACCTGCTCCTCGACCGCGTGGGTGATGATCTGGGCCTCGCGCGGATGGCCCAAGTGCTCGAGCATCATCGCGCCGGTGAGCGCCATGGCCAGTGGGTTGGCCTTGCCCTGGCCCGCGATGTCGGGCGCGCTGCCGTGCACCGGCTCGAAGAGGGAGACCTTGCCGGGGTGGATGTTGCCGCTGGCCGCGATGCCCAATCCCCCGGTCAACGCAGCGCCCAGATCGGTGAGGATGTCCCCGAACAGGTTGTTGGTGACGATCACCTCGTACGCCTCCGGCTGGCGGATCAAGTCCATGGCCAGCGCGTCCACGTACATGGCCTTTGCCTCGACTTTTGGATGTCGCTTGCCCGCCTCGGCGAAGACCCGCCGCCACAGGCCGTGGCCGTGGAGCAGCACGTTCGCCTTGTCGGCCATGCAGACGCGGGTGAGGCCGTGCTGCCCGGCGAAGGCGAAGGCCGCCTCGACGATGCGCTCCACGCCCTTGCGCGTGTTGATCTCGGTCTCGGTGGCGATCTCGTCGGGCGTGCCCTTCTTGAAGACGCCGCCTGTGCCCGTGTAGAGGCCTTCGGTGTTCTCGCGGAAGACGGTGAAGCGCAGGTGGCTGCGGCCCTTGCCCTTGAGGGGGCTCAGGCGGTCGTCCATCAGGACGCAGGGACGCAGGTTGATGTAGAGGTCCAGCTCGAAGCGCATCGCCAGGAGGATCCCCTTGGCGTGCTCGTTGCCCGGCACCCGCGGGTCGCCCACCGCGCCGAAGTAGATGGCGTCGTAGTCCTTGCGCAGCGTGTCCATGAAGCCCGCCGGCAGGATGGTGCGATCGCGGAGGTAGCGGTCGGCGCCGAAGTCGAACCAGTCGAACTGCAGCGGCAGCTGGAGGCTCTCGAGAATGCGCACGCCGATGCGCGCGACCTCGGGGCCGATTCCGTCGCCGGGGATGACCGCGATGCGCTGGGGCATGGGGCGATGCACAGTAGAAGCTGCGCTGCAGGGGGTCAACGCGACCCGCTGCGACTTGACTGGAGGCTGGGCGTAGCGTTCAGATCCGCAGCCCTATGCCGCAGAACCAGACGCAGCCGCTGCCCGACGACGTGCGCTCTCCCTCCTGGGAGTCGGTTCCCTGGGTTGCCCAGGAGCGCTCCGTCGAGGAGCCGCAGCGCGCGCCGGAGCCGCCGCTCGGCCTCTCCGACGAGCACGTCATCGACGCGCCGCTGGAGAGCGCCGCCATCCTCCGCGCCGGCTGAACCTCAGCCGCGCTTCTGCCGCTTCACCTTGTTGGCCTGCTTGCCCAGCGCCGTCCGCGTCCGCTTCGGCAGCTTGGAGATGGTCCGCTTGCGACGAGCCGCCGCGGTTGCCTTCTTGATGTTGCGCCGCGCCGCAGCCTTCTGACGGGATTTGGCCATGCGGGAAGCTACGCACGGCCGGGAGGGAGTGCACGGCTGCTAAAGTAGATCGCATGACCCCACTCCTCCTCGCGGCCCTCCTCGCCGCCAATGCCAATGCCAATGCCCCCGTATCCAAGACCGGCATCCCCTACGTGACCGACGACAAGGCCGGCCCGCCCGATCTGGTGCAGGCCATCCGCTCGCGCAGGCCCAACGGCAAGCTGCTCAACCTCGACCGGATGCTCCTGCACAGCCCCAACTTCGCCAAGGGCTGGAACGGCATGTTCGCCGCCATCCGCAACCAGCTCTCGCTGCCCGGCAACCTGCGCGAGATTCCCATCATGGCCATCGCGGTGCTCAACAAGGCCGACTACGAGTGGATCCAGCACGAGTCGGAGTTCTTCAAGGCGGGCGGCACCAAGGAGCAGCTCGCCGCCATCAAGGAGCTGAAAGCGGATCCCAAGCTCTTCAAGCCCGTGGAGTTGGCCGCGCTGCAGCTGACCATCGAGATGACCCGCGAGATCCAGGTGCGGCCCGCCACGCTGGAGAAGGTGCGGTCGCTGCTCTCCGACGATCAGGTGGTGGAGCTGGTCGGCACCATCGCCGGCTACAACATGGTCTCGCGCTTCGTGGTGGCCACCGGGCTCGAGGCCGAATCTAAGCAGTGAGCTTCTCGAACACGGTGGTGCCGTGGTGCTGGATGGCGGGGACGATGCCGCCCTCGCCCACCAGCGCCTGGATGATCTTCGAGGGCTCTTCGGCGCGGAACTCCTGGCCCGCCACGCGCACAGCGCCCCGGGCCAGGTCCACCTCGATCTCCGCGGCGTCCTTGGCCAGCTCGTAGAAGCGGGCGTCCTGAACCACGAGGAACGGCAGCGCTTCGTTGACCAGATTGCGCTTGTGGATGAAGGCGTAGCTCCGGGCGATGATCGCCTCCACCCCGGCGCCCTTCAGCGCCAGCACCGCCTGCTCGCGCGAGCTGCCCGAGCCCCAGGCCTCGCCGGCGACGATGACGCGCTCGCCGCCCTTTGCCCGATCGACGAAGTCCGGCCTGACGAAGTGGAAGGCCTTGGCGCCCAGCTCCGGGAGCGAAGTGAGGTGGCAGAACTGCCCGGGGATGATGGCGTCGGTGTCCACGTTGTCGCCGAAGCGCTGGATGCGCGAGCGGACCACGCCGGCCTGCTGCCTGTCCGCGGCCCGGGCCGCCTTGGCGGAGACGGGCGTCGCGCCGACGGGGGCGAGATGAACCGCGGGCTCCACCACCTGCACCTCCGGCGTGCGCCGGGGCTTGCGCTCGCCGAGGATGCGGCGGAACCGCTGCTGGTCCACCTTGGCGAGGAGCGCGCGGGGGTCGGCGACCTTCATTCCGGCCGCGCTCGCTGCCACCGTGGCGGCGGAGGCGAGATGGGCCAAGGATCCGTCGCCCATGCGGTTCTCGAAGTTCCGGTTCTGCGAGGAGAGCCACTTCTCGCCGCGGCCGGCCTTGCGCGAGGCGACGCCCAGGCACATGGAGCAGCCGGGCGGATCGACGCGGAACCCGGCGCGCTCGTAGACGGCCCAGAGGCCGGCGCGGCGCAGGTTCTCCTGGATGGCGAGGTCGCCGGGCACCACGATCTGCTTGTCGTTGCCCGGCCGCGACACGCCCGCCGCCTCCAGCACCAGCGCCGCCAACACCAGCTCCTCTTCGGTGGTGGTGCAGGCGCCGATGAAGAGGCCCTGCAGCTCCGTCCCCAAAAGCGCGGTCACGCCCTTCACGTTGTCGGGAGAAAAGGGAATGGCGACCTGGGGCTCCAGCTCGGAGAGCTTGACCTCGAACTTCTGCGCGTACGGCGCGTCTGGGTCGGCGCGGAAGGTGCGCATCGGCTTCGTCGCCTCGGGGTCGTCCTCGTCGCGCCGGCCGGCGAGCCAGGTCGCCGTCACCTCGTCCGCCTCGAAGATGCCGTTGAGGCCGCCGAACTCGGCCGTCATGTTGGCGATGGCGAAGCGCGAGTCGGTGGAGAGCTGCCGCACGCCTTCGCCGCGATACTCCACCGACCGCTCCATCGCCACCGTGTTCCGCCCCAGCATGCCGAGCGTGCGCAGGATGACGTCCTTGCCGGCGATGCCGAAGGGCAGCGTCCCGGTGTACTCGATGGCGATGGCCTCGGGCACCTGGATCCACGAGCTGCCCAGCACCATGGCCACCACGATGTCGGCGCCGCCCAGCCCGATGGAGACCGCCCCGAGCCCGCCGTGCGAAGAGGTGTGCGAGTCTGCCCCCAGCACCACGTCGCCGGGCCGCACCAGGTCCCGATAGAACTTCGTGTGCAGGATGGTCTGGTTGGAATCGTAGAAGTGACGGATGCCGCTCTCCTTGGCGAAAGATTGGGAGAGCTGCACCAGCTTCTGGGCGCGCTTGTCGGTGGCCAGCGTCACCGGGTCCACGGTGTGATCGACGGCGAGGAAGAAACGGTCGCGGTCGTGCAGCCTGGGCCGGCCGAGCATCGAGTATGTCCGCTCCATGCCGTTCCACGCCAGTTCCGAGGCGATGGTCCAGTCCACGGACACTTGCAGGACGTCGCCCGCCTGCACCCACGGCCGCGGCAGGTTGCGCGCGTGGGCCGCGAGGATCTTCTGGGTGAGGGTCATCGGCTTGCGCGTCGGTTCGGCCATGGGGGCTGCTACATGCATCGAGTTGCTCGCGCGCGCAACTGGAGCGCCGAGCAAGTATGCTGGTGGCGGCATGGAGGGCGACGACGGGTCGGCGCCCGGGCGGAGGCCGGAGCATGGGAGGCACCTGGTACGAGCGTCTCAACGCGCTGGATGCGCTCTTCCTCGACCTGGAGGACCGCACCGCGCACATGCACGTGGGCGCGGTCGCGCTCTTCGAGGGGCCCCCGCCGCCCTACCCGGATCTTCTGGCGCTGATCGAGGCGCGGCTGCCTGGGGTTCCGCGCTATCGCCAGCGGGTGATGTTCGTGCCGCTGAAGCAGGGGCGGCCGGTCTGGATCGACGAGACCCAGTTCGACTTGGAGTACCACGTGCGCCGCACCGCACTGCCCGCGCCGGGGGGCGAGGCGGAGCTGAAGAAGCTGGTGGGCCGCCTGCTCTCCCAGGCGCTCGACCGGGACAAGCCACTCTGGGAGATGTGGCTGGTGGAGGGGCTGGGCGACGGCCGCTTCGCCATCGTCTCCAAGACGCACCACTGCATGCTCGACGGCGTCTCCGGCGTGGACCTGGCCACGGTGCTGATGGACGCCGAGCCCTCCACCACCCCGCCGCCCGCAAGCAGCCCGTGGACGCCGCGCAAGCCGCCGAAGACCGCCGACCTCCTCATCGATTCGGTCAAGGAGCAGGTCTCGCATCCGCTGCGCATGGTGAGGCAGGCGCTGGAGCCCAACAGCGAGGCGGTGAAGCTCTTCGGCGAAGTGTTCTCCGGACTCAAGCCGTTGATGGGCATGGTCTCCATGGGACAGGCGCCGCCGTCGCCGCTCAATGTCGCCATCGGGCCCCACCGCCGCTTCGAGATGGTGGAGCTGTCGCTGCCGCGCATCAAGGAGGTGCGGGCGAAGCTCGGCGGCTCGGTCAACGACGTGATCCTCGCAACGGTGGCGGGCGCGTTGCGCCGCTGGCTCGCGGAGCGAAACGGCGCGCCGGCCGCCGACCTGCGCGTGCTGGTGCCGGTGAGCATGCGGACGCGCCACGGGCGCGGGACGTTCGGCAACCAGGTCTCCGCCGTCTTTTGCACGCTGCCGGTCACCGAGCCCAGCCCTTCGGAGCGGCTGCGCAAGGTGCGCGAGGCGATGATGGTGGTGAAGAAGAGCGGCTTGGCGGTGGGCGCGCATGCGCTCTCGCGCCTGGGCGACTTCGCGCCGCCGCAGCTGCTCGCGCAGGCGGCCCGGCTGCAGGCGGTGACGCGGATGTTCAACCTGGTGGTCACCAACGTGCCCGGGCCGCAATTCCCGCTCTATCTGCTGGGCAAGCGGATGCTGCGCTGCTATCCACAAGTACCGCTGGCCGCGCACCAGTCGGTGGGCATCGCGCTGCTCTCCTACGACGGCGGCATCGGGGTGGGACTCCTCGGCGATGCCGACGCCGCGCGCGACCTGCCCGGGCTGGGCGTGGCGCTGCAAGCGGCGCTGGACGAGCTGCATGCCGCTCACTGAGAGCGGCCTGCATTACGAGCTGACGGGAGACCCGGACAAGCCGCCGGTGCTCTTGATCATGGGCCTCGCGCTCTCGTCGCGGGCATGGGATCGCCTGCCGGCGCTGCTCTCGCGCGATTTCCACGTGCTGGTCTTCGACAACCTGGGCACCGGCCGCTCTCCCCGGCGCGGCATGGCCTACCGCATGCGCGACCTGGCCGACGACGCGGCGACCGTCATGCAGGGGGCGGGCTTCTCCCGCGCCCACGTCTTCGGCATCTCCATGGGCGGGATGATCGCGCAGGAACTGGCCATCCGGCACCCCTCTCGCGTGCGCTCGCTGGCGCTGGGCTGCACCTTCGCCTCCTGGCGCAAGTCCACCTCGCCGCCCTTCCGCACCAAGCTCGATCTGCTGCTGCTCAACCTGGGCCGCGTCACGCCCGACCGGATCGCGCGCATCCTCGTGTCGGCGGAGTGGCACTCGGCCAATCCGACCTCGGCGCTGGAGTGGATGCGGCGGGCGGAGCGGACGGCGCTGCGCTACGCCACCGCGCAGCTCCTGGCCATCGCCCGCCACCACGCGCTGGACAGGCTGGCGCGGATCAAGGCGCCCACGCTGGTGTTGACCGGCGACGCGGACCGGCTGGTGCCGCCGGCGAACAGCCAAGTGCTGGCGAAGGCGATTCCAGGGGCGCGGCTGCATCTCCTGCGCGGGGCCGGGCATGTGTTCCCGCTGGAGCGCGAGACAGAGACGGTGGACGCGCTGCGCGCGCATTTCCTCGCAAACTGATCGCCGAAATCGGGGACACGATACGGAATTGATCGTATTGTGTCCCCGATTTAGAAGCGGACGGCCAGGAGTGTATAGGTCACCGCGCCGCGCGGGCGGTCCACCATGACGTCGTCGCCCTCCCGCTTGCCGAGCAGCGCGCGGCCGAGCGGAGACTCTACGCTGACCCGGCCGTGCGGCGGGTCCGCCTCCTCCGACGGAACGAGCTCGTACTCGACCTCGTGCCCGTCCTCATCCTCGAGGGAGACGCGCGCGCCGAGCCGGGCCTTTCCTTCCTCGCGAAGCTGCTCCACCGGCGGGGTTTCCGGAGGCGGCGCCTTCACCCGCGGAGGCACGACCACGTCCGGGGTGGGCGCATCTTCGTTGGTGAATGCCTTGGACACCGCCCAAGGGTAGCGCTCGCCGGGGCAGTGATCTAGGGTCCGCGGCCATGACCACCCCGGCAGCCGTCGACGACAAGGCGATCGAGAAGGCCCTCGCCCACCACGCTGCACACCAGGCCGAGTATCTCGAGGAGCTGAAGAAGCTGGTGCGCATCCCCAGCGTCTCCTTCGAAGGATTCGACAAGCACCAAGT
>DASRTX010000045.1:0-10628 GCA_035655715.1 Myxococcales bacterium
CGCCGCGATGTTGCGCGCCGCCATCGAGGAATACCGCCAGCGCGGGGCGCACGCCGCGCTGCTCTTCTCCGACATCGACGTCGGGTACTACGAGCGGCTGGGCTTCCACCAATTGGAGAGCCGCGAGTGCTCGGTCGACGCCGCAAGCCTCCCCGTTCCGCGCGGCAGCTTCCGCGCGGCGATGGCCGGAGACGAGGACCGCATGTCGGAGATCTTCGCCGCGGCGCGCGACGGCGAGCGGAGGTTTGGCCTGGTGCGAGACGGATGGACGCTGCGCTTCCAACTGCGGCGCCTGCGCGAGCTGGCCCGGGCCCGCGGGGTGGGCGAGCCGGAGTGGGGTGTCCTCGCCGAGGGGCGCGGGGGGGACGGCGCCGCGATGATTCGCTTCGGCCGCGATACGGTGGACGTGCTGGAAGCCGCCTGGAGCAGCGACTCCGCCCGCGAATGCCTGATGGGCGCGCTGCGCGACTGCCTGCTCCGGACCGCGCGCTTGCGCTTGCGCTTCTGGCCGGCGGGGCAGCTCCGCGGCCTCTTCCGCGAGACGAGCCGCGGCAGCGCCATCGCCATGCTCGCGCCGCTCGATCCCTCGGTGCACCTGCCGGGCCGCGGCGCCCCCGCCGAGCTGGCGCTGCTCGATCACATCTGAGCGCGCCACCACCTCTGGCCCGCTTCGGGCAGCAGGTGGATGGGATCGTAGTACTCGTAGCGGCGGGTGAGCGCCTCCGGGTCATCGCACTCGATGCCGGTGCGGTAGTTCTTCGTCCAGTAGGAGATGCCCTTCTCGCGGTCGTACTCCGCCAGCTGGTGCACCCAGCGCTTTCCCACGTAGGGGACGTCGCAGACGATACGCGGCGTGGCGAAGCCGGGCAGGTAGCCCATCATGTCGTGCTGCAGCTGTTGCGCTTCCGCCACGGTGGTGCGCCAATGCTCCGAGTTGGGGATCATGTCGCACATGTAGAAGTAGTACGGCAGGATGCGCGCGTGGTCCTGGAGCATGAAGCAGAGGTCGAGCAGCGCCTTCTGCGAGTCGTTCACGCCGTGCAGCAGGACGCCCTGGTTGCGCACGTCGCGAAAGCCCATCGCCAGGAGCTTGCCGGCCGCCTTGCCCAGAAGCGGCGTCACCTGGTTGGCGTGGTTCACGTGCGTGTGCAGTGAAAGGTTCACGCCGCGGGCGACGGCCTTCTTCGCCAGCCGGTCCAACCCGAGCAGCACCTCGTCCTGCAGGAAGTGCTGGGGGATGCCCATCAGCCCCTTGGAGGCGAGGCGGATGTCGCGGATGTTGGGCACGTCCAGCAGCGCGGAGACGAACGACTCCAGCGCCCCGATGGGCAGGTTGGCGATGTCGCCGCCGGAGACCACCACGTCGCGCACCGAGGGCGTGGCGCGCAGGTAGTCGAGCATCTGCTGGTGCCTGTCTTGTTGCTGCACCTGGAACTTGAGCTTCTTGACCTGCGGCACCGAGTTGCCCACCAGGTCCATGCGCGTGCAGTGGCCGCAGTACTGCGGGCAGGTGGAGAGCATCTCCGCCAGCACCTTGGTGGGGTAGCGGTGCGTCAGCCCCTCCACCTTCCACATCTCCTGCTCGTGCAGGCTGTCCCGCGAGGCCTTGGGATGGCTGGGCCAGTCGGTGCGCCGGTCGCTGAAGGCGGGCAGCATGTAGCGGCGCAGCGGATCGGCCCGGAGGTCCCGCTCGTCCATGGTGTTGATCATGTGCGGGGTGATCAGCATGGACATGGTGGCGCGCTCGCGGATGTCGCGCTCCATGTCCTGCGCCAGCGCGTCGCTGAGCAACTCGCCCAGCGCCTCCTTCAGCTCGCGCAGGTTCTTGACCGTGTTCTTGCGCTGCCAGGTGGCGTCCTCCCACTGCGCCTGCGTCACCGCGCGGTAGCCGGGCAGGCGGCGCCAGTCGGGCTCGGCGTAGTCGCGCCCCAGCGGATACTGGAAGGGTTGCTCCGCCGCGGTGCTGGGGATGGGGCTCGCCGCTGCTGCCGTCTTCAAGAATGCCTCCGCGTCGTGCGCGCAATACCTGCGTGGCCCGGTGGGGTCAAGGCTGCGCAATCCCGGCCCTGCCGCTACACTCCCACGCCGTGCTCCACTTCAAGGTCGGGCCCTTTCCAGTCTCAGTCTACCCGTGGTTCTTCATCAGCGCCGTGCTGCTGGGGGGCCGCGGGCTCGGATTCGGCTGGGGGATGCTGGCCTGGATCTTCATCGTCTTCGTCGGCGTCCTGGGCCACGAGCTTGGGCATGCCCTGGTGGGGCGCGCCCTGGGCGGGCACCCCGAGATTCGCCTCGAGGCGTTCGGCGGCGTGACCTTTCCACAGCTTCCGAAACGTCCGACCCCCGCCCGGCAATTCCTGCTCTCCGTGGGCGGACCCCTGGCGGGACTGCTGCTCGCCGCCATCGCCTCGGGCGTCCTGCGCCTCTTCCCTCCCGCGGCCGGGTCTCCGGCAGGCTGGGGCATGGAGGTGTTCATCCGGGTGAGCGTGCTGTGGGCCGAATTCAACCTGCTGCCCATCCTGCCGCTCGACGGCGGCCAGATGATGCTGGCGGTGCTGGAGGGCGTGCGCAAGCGGCCCTCGGTCACCTTGGCGTCCTGGCTCTCCTTCGTGGCCACTATCGCGGTCGCAGCCTTGTACGTCACCTTCTACGGGCTGGATCCGCTCATGCTCGTCTTTCTCGGCCTGTTCGCGCTGCAGAACTTCCAGCGGGCCAGGAGCGCCGGCCGCGCGCCCGTGGCGGCAGCAGCACCGCCCGGCGAGACCGCCACCGAGCGCGCGGACGTCGCCGCGGCCACCGCCGAGACCCGCAGCGCCCTGGAGCGCCGGGATTTCGAAGGGGCGCTGGCAGCCGCGGCTCGCCTCGAGGGAGCGGGCGGTCCCTTCCGGCAGGCCACGGCACTGCGCCTGCGCGCGGGTATCGAGCTCTCCCGCGGCGACAACGAATCGGCGGCAATCTTTGCCGGACAAAGCTTCTCCATCTGGCAAAACGCCGACGCGGCGGTGGTGGCGGCGCGGGCCAACCTGCGCGCGGGCGCCGAGGACCGCGCCCGCAACTGGCTGCGCCGTGCCGTCGAGGCGGGTGCGCCCCATTCGGCGGTGCGCAACGATCCCGAGCTGGGTGCCATCGCGTGAGGTACGCCCGCCCTTGACCTGCAGGGTCGGGCGAAGCATGTTCCGCGCCCTCATGCAGCCGAGACGGGCACAGCTCTTCCCCGGCGCCACCGACGCCGAGTGGCGCGACTGGCGGTGGCAGCTGCGGCACAGCGTGCGGTCGCTGGAGGAGCTGGAGCGGTTCGTCCAGCTCACGGATGACGAGCGGGCCGGCTGCATCGAGACCCGCGGCATCTTCCGGTTGGGGATTTCGCCCTACTACCTGAGCCTGATCGATCCGGACCATCCCTTCTGTCCCGTCCGGATGCAGTCGATCCCCGTGCGCGCGGAGGCGCGTGCGCGCGAGGGCGAGCTGCGAGATCCGCTGGGCGAGGACAAGCATCGGCCCGTCCGCGCCATCGTCCACAAGTATCCCGACCGCGTCCTTCTGCTGGCGCTCGACCACTGCTCGGTCTACTGCCGGCACTGCACGCGGCGGCGCATCACCTCCGGCGACGAGGGCGGCATCTCGCGCGAGGAGCTGCAGGAGGCGGTGCGGTACCTGCGCGAGCATCGCGAGGTACGCGACGTACTGGTCTCCGGCGGCGACCCGCTGCTGCTCTCCACCCCGCGGCTGGTCGAGCTGCTGGAAGAGGTGCGAGCCGTGCCGCACGTGGAGATCATCCGCATCGGCACCCGCATCCCGGTCTGTCTCCCGATGCGCGTGGACGACGAGCTGGCCGCGGCGCTTCGCCGGTTCGCGCCGCTCTTCGTGGTCACCCACTTCAACCACGCCAGGGAGATCACCGCCGAGGCGCGCGAGGCCTGCGAGCGGCTGGTCGATCGCGGCGTCCCGGTGGAGAACCAGGCCGTGCTGATGCGCCGGCTCAACTCCAGCGCGCAGGCCATCAAGGACCTGATGCAGAAGTGTCTCACCATGCGGGTGCGCCCGTACTATCTGCACCAGATGGACGTGGCGGAGGGCCTGGAGCACCTGCGCACGCCGCTCTCCCAGGGCGTGGAGATCCTCCGCGAGCTGCGCGGTTGGACCAGCGGCCTGGCCGTGCCGCACCTGGCGGTGGATCTGCCCGGAGGCGGCGGCAAGGTGACGCTGCAGCCCGACTATGTGGTGGAGAAGCGCGGCCGGGAGACCGTGTTCCGCAACTACCGGGGCGAACGCTTCGCCTATCCCGAGCCGCAGGAAACCGACTGCAGCGTCCCCTACGACGAGATCTTCTACGGCGCCAGCCCCGCACTGCCGCGCCGCGAAAAGCTGAGGGTGCTGCCGTGATCCACCAGATCCTCGAATCGCTCGCGCTCTGGATCCAGGGCGTCATCTCCGCCATGGGTTACGTCGGCGTGGCGGGGCTGATGGCCATCGAGAGCGCGTGCATTCCGCTGCCCAGCGAGGTGATCATGCCCTTCGCGGGCAGCCTCGTCCCCGCCGGCCGCTTCACGCTCTGGGGCGCGGGCCTGGCCGGCGCCATCGGCTGCGTGGTGGGCAGCATCCCGGCGTACTACCTCGGCGCGTACGGAGGCCGGGCCCTGGTCCTCAAGTACGGCCGCTACGTGCTGCTCTCGGCGGCGCATCTCGACCAGGCAGACCGCTTCTTCGCCCGGCGCGGCGACGTGACCGTGTTCGTGGCCCGGCTCCTACCGGTGGTGCGCACCTTCATCGCCTTTCCCGCCGGCGTGGCGCGGATGCCGATGGGAAAGTTCGTCGCCTACACCTTCGCCGGTTCCCTGCCCTGGTGCCTGGGCCTGGCCTGGGTGGGAATGAAGCTGGGCGAGCACATCGACGAGCTCAAGCCCTGGTTCCATCGATTCGATGCGGTGCTGGTGGTCGTGGGGCTCATCGCCATCGCATGGTTCGTACGTAAACAGCTCAAGTCGCGCCGCGCTCTCTCGTAGCCGCCGCCTGTTCCCCACTTGGGGACTGCGGTTCCCAGATCCCCGGGCGGGCTGCGGCCTGGAAGTGGCCGTTCCCTTGCAGAACCCTCCGCGGACGCAAGCGGAGGTCGGCACATGACGGCAGGGCGGGTGGCGGTGGCGTGGGTGGTGGCGGCGGGCATCGGCTGCGCGCACGTAGCATCGCGTCCGGAGAAACCGGTACTCGCGGCCGGGAAGTACGCGGTGGAATCGATCCGCTCGCGCGCGCAGATGGACGGTGTGGACCAGCTGATCGAGATCAGCGAGGCCGGCACCCGACTCACCGACGGCACCGGCACCGAGCACACCCTGGTGGAGCGCGGCGCGCTCATGCTCTCCGAGAACGGCGGCTGCCGGCTGGCGCTGGCCGTCTCCGTCGACGGCGAAGAGCCGGGAATCTCAGACCGCGCCTGCAGCTGGCGCATCGAGGGCGACCAGTTCTTCCTCGGCGACGCCACCGGCGCCGGCACCCGCACCATCTACCAGGTGAAGCGCGCCGGCACCCGCGTGGTGCTCGAGGGCGTCACCGACGTGGACGCGCAGGGCAACGTGGTCGGCGACGCCCACGGTGAGCGCATCGTGCTGGTGGAGCATACGCAGGAGTTCGCCAACCGTTCCGTCGACCGCACCTCGGAAGAGCAGGCGGCCCGCGAAATCCAGGAATACCTGCACGACCTGTAACCGGGTAGGGACGGCCGCGCCCGCGAGCACTAGAATCGCGGCGTGAAGCTCTTCGTGACCTCGCGGCTGTTGTCGGCGGAAGGCATCGCGCACGGATTCTCGTTGCGCAACGGCGGCGTTTCGGAAGGGCCGTTCGCGTCGTTGAACCTGGGCGGGCATGTCGGCGACAGCGAAGCGGCCGTGGCCGAGAACCACCGCCTGCTCCGCGACGCTGTCGGGCTCGGGCAAGAGATCGCCACCGCTCACCAGGTGCACGGCGATCGCATCGTCGACGAACGCGGCCGCGAAGTGCTCCCCGCCACCGGCTCGCTGGACGAAGGCGCGGACGGCGTGGTCGCGCTGTCTGGAGGCGCGGTGGGCGTGCGCGTCGCAGACTGTGTCCCGGTGCTCCTCGCCGCCGGCGAAGCGGTGGCGGCAGTGCATTCCGGCTGGCGCGGCACGCGGCTGGGCATCGCCGCCCGCGGGGTGCGCGCATTGCAGCACGCCGTGGGGGCGGATCCTGCGCACATCATCGCAGCCGTCGGCCCATGCATCGGGCGCTGCTGCTACGAGGTTTCGGCAGAGCTGGCGTCCACCTTCCGCGCGCTGTTCGGCGCTGAAGCCGCCGACGATCCCGACAAAACGCCCAGGCCACACCTCGACTTGCGTCACTGCGTGGAGCGCTCGCTGCTCGGTGCGGGCCTCAAGATCGAGCACATCGATCAGGTGGAGGGGTGCACATCCTGCGACAGGAGCGCCTATTTCAGCCACCGCCGCGACAAGGGGCGCACAGGTCGGCATATCGCCTTCATTGAAGCGCGATAACGCTGCAGATTCTTTGACAGGTCCGCCCTGCAACCCGCATCATCCACGCGCGGCCCGAGCCGCATCGTGGAGATTCTTTGCGCCTTTCGTACGCTGCTCTGATTGCACTCGCCGCCGGTTGCGCCGCGGCCACACCGAAGCCCGCGACCGAAGCGGAAGACTTGAAGGAGCTGCGCGGGCAGCTGCAGGCGCAGTCGGCGCTGATGGCGCAGCAGCAGCGCCGGATCGAGGAGCTGGAAGTGAAGCTCGCCGCCCTCGTTTCCCAGACGGCGCAGCGTGAAGCCTCGCCGGCGAAGCCGGCCGTGGTGGCGCCGGCGAAGGTCGAGCCGCGCCCCACGCTGCGCACGGTCAAGGTCGGAGGCCGTCTGCGCCAGCGCGATCGTCTCAATCCCGTCGAACGCGCGCCCGCCCTTCCCAGCACCGTCGCGCTGCGCGAGCCCGACGAGGACGCGATGGCGCGGCTGGACGTCGATCCATCGGTGGCGCGCGAGTTCGGCGCCGACCGCGCCTGGGCGGAGGCGGTGCAGAAGCTCAACCAGGGCAGCCACGCGGAGGCGGAGGTGGACCTGCTCGCCTTCGTGGCGGCCTATCCGGGGCACGCGGCGGCGGACAACGCGCTCTATCTCGTCGGACTGGTGCGCGAAGCGCGCGGCGATTGCGCCGGCGCTCTTCCGCTCTTCGAGAGCGTGCCGCGGAAGTATCCGGCGGGGGATGCGGTCGCCCAGGCGCTGCTGGAGCGCGGGCGGTGCCTGCGCATCCTCGGGCGCAAGGACGAGGCGAAGTCAGTTCTCAACCAGCTTTCGCAGGAGCACCCCGACGCGCCCGAGACGGCCCGGTCGAAGGCGCTTCTCCAAGACTTGTGAGGAGGCAGCACATGCGGACGCGGACGATCGCGCGGTGGCGCAGGGCGGTTCTGGGCAGCGCGCTGGCGGCGACGCTGGCGGTGCCCGGCAGGGCGCGCGCGCAGCAGGACCAGCAGCAGGCTCCGGTGAAGCAGGAGGCGGCGCCGGACCAGGCGGCACAGACGCAGCCAGCCACGGACCAGGCGCAGCCGGAAGGGCCGCGCGAGAACGCCCCCATCACCGGGCAGCAGAAGCCGCCGGCGGAGGGAAACGCGGAGCCGGTGGCCGGCGCTCCAGACGAGTACACCATCCAGAAGGGCGACACGCTCTGGGACCTGTCCCAGAAGTTCCTCAACAACCCCTGGTACTGGCCCAAGATCTGGAGCATGAACCCCACCATCGAGAACCCGCACTGGATCTACCCGGGCAACAAGCTGCGCATCGTGCCCGGGGAAGGCGGGGCGCAGGCGCCGGCGCAGGTGCAGGAGGACCAGCAGGGCATCGACGCCACCGCCCGCAACGCCGAGGAGCCGCAGTCCGGCGCCTCGCCGGACGTCTCGGTGACGCCGCCCGCGACGCCCGACCTGGACGTGATCACCAGGAACAGCCGCGGGGGCGACAACAGCGTCAGCGCCACCGGCAAGCTGGCCTTCGAGCCGTCTGCGGTGCCTAGCATCCGCACCAGCGGGATGGTGACCCCGGAGGAGCTCCAGGCCGCGGGCTCGCTGGAGTCCTCCTTCGAGGAGCGGGAGCTGCTCGCCACCCACGATACGGCCTACGCGCGCTACCACGGCGACGCGCCGGTGAAGCCGGGTGACAAGCTGGTGATCTTCCGGACCGAGAACGACATCGTGCATCCGATCACGCACAAGACGCTCGGGCGGCAGACGCGCAGCGTAGGTGTGGCCAAGGTGCTCTCGGTGCAGGGCGACCAGGCCACGATGCAGATCGAGCGGACCTTCGAGGAGATCGAGCGCGGCGATCGCGTCCGCCAATGGACGGCTCCGGACCGGCGCGTCTCGCCACGCCCCAACACGGCCGAGGTAGAGGGTCACATCGTCCAGGCCGTCGAGTCGGGGCTCACCACTTACGCCGAGGCCAACCAGGTGTTCATCGACCGCGGTTCGGCGGACGGCGTACAGGAGGGCAACACCTTCGCCATCGTCCGGAAGGGCGACGGCCTCAACGAGCGCGCCGTGACCGACGTGTACGTCTCCACTCCTGCCGCCAAGCGGGCGCTGGGGTTGTCCACCCCGGACGAGAACGTGGGTCTGCTCATGGTGGTGGACGCGCGCGAGCACCTGAGCACGGCGGTGATCGTGAAGAGCATCCGCGAGCTCCAGCCCGGCGACCGCGTGGCGATGCACGCCTCCGGTGGCGGCGGCGGAACGCAATAGGCCGATTGGCGGAGGCGCGGAAGTTTGACGCGACCTCCGGATTCTGCGAACGCTCGCGGAAGTGGAACCGGGGACGCAGAGCGGCGCGGATGGCGCGGGCGCAGAGGTGGTGGCGGCCTGTGGCCTGTCCGCCATCCCCGGCGTGGGCGCCGCCGCGCTGGCCCGGCTGGCGCGCAAGTTCCACTCGCTCGAGGGAGCAGTGCGCGAGGGCCCGCAGGCGTTGCTGCAGGCGGGCGACGAGCTGCGGCTCGAGCCGGCGGCGCGCGAATACCTCGCGCAGGATCCCGACTTGCCGAAACTGGGCCTCTGGGCGGTAGGCGCCGCCCGCGACGCGGGCGCGCGCGTCGTCCTGTTCGGCGACGAGGCGTATCCGGAGGCCTTGCTGCAGCTCAAGAGTCCGCCGCCCCTGCTCTACGTCCGCGGCCATTTGATCCCCAGCGCGCTGCGGGCCGCCGTGGTGGGGTCGCGGCAGGCCGACGAGCAAGGGATGGAGATCGCGCGCGAGTTCGGGGACGCGTTCGCGCGGGCAGGCATCCAGGTGATCTCCGGAGGAGCGCGCGGCATCGACACCGCGGCGCACGAGGGCGCGCTCGCCGCGCACGGGACCTCGGTTGCCGTCCTGGGTTGCGGCATCGACGTGGCCTACCCGGCGGAGAACGCCGACCTGTTCGCTCGCATCGCCGCCGGCGGAGCGGTGATCAGCGAATTCGCGCCGGGCACTCCTCCGGCGCCGGGGAACTTTCCCCGCCGCAACCGCATCGTCGCGGCGCTGGGCGATGCCGTGGTGGTGGTGAGGGCCGCGCTCCGATCGGGCGCGCTGATCACCGCGGAGCATGCGGCGGACATGGACCGCCAGATCTTCGCGGTTCCGGGCGACCGCCGGAATGCGCTCGCCAGCGGACCCGACTCACTGCTCAGGCGGCGGGTGGCCAAGGCTGCGCCAGCACCCATTGCCGTCCTCCAGGCGATGGGCTGGCCGGTCCCCGACGGGCTCCGGCGAATCGAAAGCCCGGCTGACGCATCCCAGGCTGACGCTTCGGGTGTTCCGCCGGCTCCGAACCACGTCGGCGGCGGGCTTGTCGAGGAAGCGCTCTGGCGACTTCTGGACGAGACGACCCCGACTCATGTAGACGACCTCGCCCTGCGATCGCAGATCCCGGCTCGGGAGGCGCTTCGCAAGCTGACGGATCTGGAACTGAAAGGCATGGTGGTGCAGAGGCCCGGGAAATTTTTCCTGCGCCGCTGAGCTTTCGAACCCAGTTGGGAGTGCCGGCATCTACCGCCGCCCCGAGGGACATCAATGGCGACCAGCAAGGCTGCAGCGAAGACCACGAAGGCCCGCAAGACCACGAAGAAAGCCAGCGCCGAGAAGGAAGCGCCGGTCAAGGAGAGCGTCTCCCGCTCGAAGGGCAGCACGCTGGTGGTGGTGGAGTCTCCCACCAAGGCGAAGACCATCAAGAAGTACCTGGGCGCTGGCTACGTGGTGAAGGCCTCGGTGGGCCACGTGATGGACCTGCCCAAGAGCAAGATCGGCGTCGACGTCGAGAACGGGTTCGAGCCCGTCTACGAGGTGATCGAGTCGAAGAAGAAGGTGGTGGCGGAGCTGAAGGCGGCCGCCAAGGGGGCCGAGCGGATCCTGCTGGCCACCGACCCGGATCGCGAGGGCGAGGCCATCGCCTGGCACGTCTACGAGCAGCTGAAGAAGAGCAAGGTGCCGGCCTCGCGCATCCTCTTCAACGAGATTACCAAGAAGGCCATCCAGGAGGCGATCCAGAAGCCGCTGCAGCTCAACCGCGATCTCTACGACGCCCAACAGGCGCGCCGCGTGCTGGACCGGCTGGTGGGCTACCAGATCTCGCCAATCCTCTGGAAGAAGGTGCGCCGCG
>DASRTX010000046.1:0-2179 GCA_035655715.1 Myxococcales bacterium
CTTCGGCCTCACGTCTTCCCAGGTGATGTACTCGACGTTGACCTGGACTCCCGTCGCCTCCTGGAACTTCTTCGTGTTCTGGTTCCACGCCTCCTCGTCAGCCTTGATGAAGCCGCTCCAGCGCAGGAGGCGCAGCTGCGCGTCCTTCTCCACCGGGAACATCGGCTTGTACTTCTCCTGGGCGAACGAGCGCGTGGCCGCGGCGGCGGCGGCGCCGAGCCCCCATTGCAAGAGCGTGCGGCGGCGAAGAGTCATGAGGTTCCCTCCGGAGGCCGCGATTGTGGTGCGCGGATCGCCAAACTGTCAAAAAGCGCGTCGAACTCCGCTGGAGCCCGGCGGGGGGGTGCCCCGGGCTCCAGCGGTCCTGCCCTGCTCCGCCTAGTTGCGGATCGTGATCGTGATCCTCGACGTCCCGCCCAGGCTCGACTTCGCCTGGAGCTGGCTGGGACGCGGCGTCAGCGTGGTGGGATTGAGCACGCCGGTGAAGCCCCGCTGGTCGAAGAGCCAGTTGCCCGCGGCATCGCCCGTGGCGGTGCCGATGACGGTGCCCGCGGCCGGGCCGTCGAAGTAGGTCAGGGTGATGGTCTGGTTCGGCTGGTCGTCGCTGCCCGACACGACCCAGCGGTTCTTGTCGGTGCGGAACAGTGCCGATGCCGCGACCACCGTGTCCTCGCCGATGACGCTGACGATGACGGTCGCGGTGTTGGAGAGGTTACCGGCCCTGTCCAGCGCGCGGTAGGTGAACGCGTAGTTCCCCGGCGCTGGCGCCGTGAACGTCACGACTCCGCCCGCGCCGCCGGTGACGGTGGCTCCCGCGGTGGCAACCAGCTCGACCGCGTCGACGAGATCGGTGCGGCCGTCCGCGTCGATGTCGTTGTCGAGGAGGTTGGGCAGCACGGAGGCGATTCCGGCCCGGGCAGTGAAGGGGCCGTCGTTGACGGCGGTGGTGGCGTCGTTCACGGCGGTGATGGAGATGGAGACGCTGGCGGTGTTCGAGACCAGCGCCCCGACGGACACGCGGTAGCTGAAGCCGTCGATGCCCGAGGCATTGGCGGTGGCCGTGAACGTCACGGTTCCATCGGGGTTGACCGACGCGGTGCCGAGGCGCGGCTGCGTGACGAGGGTGACGATTCCGCCGGCAGCGCCGGTGTCGTTGCCGAGCAGGTCGAGGCTCGCGCTCGTGTCCTCGGCGATCGTGAACGCGTCGTTCGCGGCCACGATCGCGGCAGGCGGAGCGGCCACGGCGGCGCCGGTCTCCACGTCATACTCGACCGAGCCACCCCGGCTCGAGGTCACGCGCACCCGGTCAGGCGGCGCCACCACGCCGGAGACGGTGAGGGCCGGGAAGCCGTCCAGCGAGAGGATGGGAGCATTCACGGTGTCGCTGGAAGTGGCGAGCACCGAAAGCGTCCGGGCGGCGGGATCGTAGTTGGCCTGGCTGATGGTGACCTTGTCCGTCACCTTGGCCTGGAAGAAGGCCGGGACGATGGCGCCTGCGGCGTTGCGGGCGGCCGCGTCCTTGACGCAGACGTTGGCCGGAACGGTGGCGGGGGTCGTCTGCGCCCAGTACTTATTGCTGTCCGCGAACATCTGGACAGCCCTCAGGCTGGCGGCCGGAGCGGTGAAGTCGCCCGCGACGGTGGGCGCACCGCAGGAACCCTCGAAGTAGGACAGCTCCGGCATGACGGCGGCCGGGCGCGGCTGCGTCGGGAGGCGGCCCTGCGTCGTGGGGTCACCCTTCGCGAAGACGTCGAGGCGGTTGCCCGAGGCGTTGCTCGCGTAGCTAGCGCGCTTGACGGCGACGCGGCCCGGCATGGTCTCCGTGAAGAGGCGGCCGATGAGGCTGAAGTCGGTGGTCTCGATGAAGTCGATGGTGGTGCCGTTGGCGTTCACGCCGCCGAGCGCGGATCCGGCCGGGCCCTCGATGCGGAAGATGTTGTGGTTGCGGAGCGCGCCGGTCGAATCCGTGAACTGAGGCAGCGGGCTGCCCGTGACAGGGCCGCTACGCGCCGGATCGGCGATGTACGCCTTGCCGGTGAACGGGTACGGCGTGGCAAGGAAGGCGCCGCCGAAATTCGCGGGGTTGGTGTCCGGCGTAGGATTCGCGGCCGTCACCGGCGCGATCTCGAGTCCGCCCGGCGTCTGCGACGGGAGCAGGAACGGCCCCATCCGCGAGACC
>DASRTX010000047.1:0-6800 GCA_035655715.1 Myxococcales bacterium
ATACCTGACGAACCAAACGCGCACGTTCGGCACCTCGCTGCGAGTGAACTTCTAACCAGCCATCCGGACGCGGGTGCGTTTGCCGGATCCGTTGGACACGACGCGCGCGTGCTACGCTGCGTCGCAGGGAACCAACCGTACTCACACCAAGGCGATCGATCTATGGGACCGACGTTTGTTCTCTTACTTCTGCTTGCATCTGCCGGTGCGCAAACTTCGAAGGACGAGGCCGCGATCATCGCCGGGCATGAGCAAGCGCGGAAAGCCCACCTGACTGGGAACGCTGACTTGCTGGCGTCCGGGATCGCGGAAAAGTTCATTGAAGCCGGCCGAGGCAAAGTCGCCGAGAAGACGCGTGAGCGGGTGCGCCAGATGTTCAGCGAATACTTCAAAGTCGCGAAGTACTCCGTTTGGCGCGACACGTTCCCGCCAAAGGTGACCATCTCCGGCGATGGCAAGATGGCGTGGATGATCGTCGGCGTTCATGGCGAGCTGACCGTCAAAGACGAGAAGACCGGGAAGTCCGAGCCGAGATCGTTCGAGAGCTCGTGGATCGCGGCGCTTCAGAAGATCGACGGCACATGGAAGATGGTTGGGATCTCGTCGAACGTAAAGGACAACTGATTGTCGGGCGTTCATCGCCGCCCACCGCGGCGGCGCTTGTTCGTGAGCGGCAGCCACCGAGGGAGCGGCTCGTTCAGCAATACCGGCTCTCCGTTTTCGAATTCGGCGACCTTGCGGAACGGGTCCGCGAGGTCGCTGTTGTCGAAGACCAGCACGTGCGGGAGCTTGCGGATCGCTCGCCGGAGATTCTTCATCGTGCGCGGAAACCGCGACGAAAGCTTCTCGGCCGGCACGTCGTGGCCGCCTTGCATCGCGCGCATGGCCACGCGCTGCTCGGAAATCGACGCGTCATCGAGTCCGATGAATACCAGGACGACGGTGTAGCCCTGTGTTGCGGTCTTCGCGAGAAAGTCGACTTTGTCGCCGACCGGATCCAAAAGGACGGTCTCAAAGACGAAGCTCTCGCCTTGGTTGACCAACTCGACGCGAAGGCGATTGGCAAGCTCCGCGGCAGTCACACCCTCGAGTGCGAGCTCGCGCGCGAGGTCGTCCGCGTTCAAGAACCGCAGACCGGCGGACGCAAGGTGCGCCTCGAAGAACGTCGACTTGCCCGCGCCGTTCGGTCCGGCGATGGCGACGATGATCGGCCGAGCGTCGAACGCAGAGTTCACCTGCTCGGCCGGAACTCGCGATTGACGAAACGTCCCACCGTCCGCGCGCCCTCCTGGTCGATCTTGACGACGAGTCCCCGGCCGCCAGGAACCGCCTCGAAATGCGGGAACGGGCGATGATCCAGATGTGACGCGAGCCGCTTGCGCCCCGCTGCCGTGCCGACGGATGCCAGAAGTTCGGAGAGCGGGCGAGCCTCGCCGTCACGCTTGAGCCGCAGCGCCTGCGGCGCGCGCAGGTGCATCTCGACCGCGCGGCCCAGCTTCGCCCAGTACTCGATCTGGCCGGCGATCGATCGCTCGCTCGCCTCGCCTGCGAGCCGAGCGTCGAGGAGAAGTTCGTCGGACACCTTCACCGGCTGACTCATGTTTGTGATGGTAGCCTTTTGCTACCCAAGCGGCAAGCCGCCAGAAGCTCACCGCCAACCGATCGGGACTCTCCGTCCCGATCGAAGGCCCTCGCGAAATGGAGCGCTGCGGAAAGGCGCGTGTCCCGCTCAGAGCGGGGTCGGGAACCTCACCTTCTCCTCAGTGGGGCAGCCGTTCGACGAGGGCAACCTTCACGGTATCACCAGCGTCCTTCCCGATCGCCTTGCGCAATTCGGCCTTTGATCGGCAACTTGTGCCTCCCATACAGAGACCGAAAAAATTGGTGGAGGCGGCGGGAATCGAAGGAGCGTCTCGGTGTGGCCCTGCGTGACCCTCGATGGCCCTACGTGGCCCTGTCGCCTCTGAACGGCAGCGCTGCGAACTGCGACCTCGTGACCCTCCGTGGCCCTGCGTGGACCCAGACAGGCGTGACACCTGTCCAAACCTGTCCAATGGGTCCGACTGGCGCCCCGGTCTCAGGAGCGGGGTTACGCTACGATACGCAGCCTCGGAGGCACAGTGCCCGTGCTCGTCCACCTCGCTCGCGAGGATGACGCCCATAAGATGTTGAAGCGGGGCATCCGCGTGGGCCGTGGCGTGTACTGTTTGCCCCTACTCGACAACTACTTCGTCTCCCACCAGTGGCTGCGCGAGATGAAGAGGCGCGGAGCACCCACTCTCGTAGCCGTCGACTTCCGCCTTCCAGACGAGGAACGGGTACTCGTAGGCCGCTTCAACACCGCCCACCAGGATGTCACGCTCGGAACAGCGATCCGGCAGATCCGCGAGGCACCTGATCCGCGCGGATTCGAGATTATTGCCTTGCGGGCGATTGCTGCGAAGGAGATCCTGCGCATCCGCGCGGTGCCGCAAGTGTCGGGCTGGCGATACTACCCGGAGGCGAAGGGCACGCGGCCGTCTGCTCCTGCCGTTACTGCAACCGCGGGGAGACGAAGGCAGGCCGGCGCTGGCGTGCGAACGACCCGCGCGTCCGCTCGCCGGGCATGCCCGAGTTGCTGCGTCGTCTCAGAGCGACGGACGATGCGCTGCAACTTCAGGAGACACTCGGCACCATCGCAACCAAATGGAGGCGGGACGCGGGGACGCTTGAGTTCCTGATGAACCACCCCGAGCCCGACGTGCTGGAGACGTTGGTATCCGCCCTCGCCTCGTTCCGCGGGAACGCTGCCCGCACGATGCTTGAGCGGCTCGCTGCGCATCCAGACGAGCGTGTACAGCGCGCCGCGCGTAGCCAGTTGTCGAACTCGGCTTCTTGAACTTCGCTGTCCATTCGGACGCGGGTGAATTCGCCGGTCTCGTTGGACAGGTCGTCGATCTTCAGAGGAGAAAATGAGTGGAGGCGGCGGGAATCGAACCCGCGTCCGAAAGCTCTCCCCTTTTTGGCACTACATGCTTGTCCCGTGCTTTGTCGTCATCCGGCGGGTCGAACACGGGCACCCTTCCCGCCGGACCATCTCCGAATGGATCTCGCCTTTCGCCGTCGGAGCGCCACGGAAGGCCAGCCCACTTTTTTGACGGGACTTGCCGGCGCCATGGGCTGGGCTCCGGGGTCCCGCGTGCTTAAGCCGTTTTAGGCGGCCAGCGCGAGCTCAACGTTGTCGTTGGCGTTTGTTGCTGTGCCCGTTTTTTGAAGAGGTCCGGACGTCCCCTGCATGCGCCGAAAGGTTCGTTGCCCTCGTCGAAACCGGTTCGCCCCCATGGCGGACCCGAACTGATCACAACATAACCGGGCGGCGGGGCGCGTCAAGCAGCGGTCCACGACCACACGCGCGCACGCCCGCCTGCTCCCTCCCACACGGGTCGGGCGCCCGCCACTTCCTACATCGGCCTTTCTTGCGTCGGCTGGTACCATGCGCGCCATGGAATCGGTGAAAGCGCTGCTCTTGCACCTGCTCGTCGTCGGTTACGACTGGTACCTGGTGCACCGGACTCCCTTCGAGCTGCTCGGCCTCTTCCTGGCCGTCCTGGGAACGTTCTTCGCGGTGCTCTCCATCCGCGACGGCCAGAAGATGACCCGGGAGCTGCGTTCGGTCTTCGACCACCTGACCACCAAGGAGATCGGCTCCTTTCCGGCGTACCTGACCGAAGTGGACCGCATCATCTCGGAAGCGCGCGAGTCCATCTTCGTGGCCACCGACTTCCCGGGCCACGGCGCCTGGAACGACCGCGGGCGCTACGGCGCCTACGTGAAGGCGCTGGAGAACCGCAAGGCGGACCGGGTGCGCCGCGGACACCCGCTCAGCATACAGGTCCTCTGCCTCGACGCGGACACGCGGGACAAAGCCCTCTCCGATCGCTTCCCCGAGTCGCGCTGGAAGGAGTACGTCAAGAAGGGCGGCTTCGGGCGCAGCCGAAGGATGTACGAGGAGCTGGAGAACTGCCGCGTCTCCGACGTGCGGGCGCAGTTCCTCGTGGAGATGGCTGGGCGGCAGCAGCGCGCGCTGGATTCCGACCTGCGCTTCGCCGACCGCTGGGAGTACCGCGGGCTGATGCCCATGTACCTCTGGATCGTCGACGGCGAGAAGGCGGTGTTCGCCATCCCCAGCTTCGGCGACCAGCTGACCGAGTACGCCTTCTACACGGAGGAGGCGGGGCTGGTGCAGGCGCTGATGTCCGTGTGGGCGCGATATCTCGAGCAGGCGCGCCAGGTCAGCTCGCAGCCGGTGCTGATGAAGTCCGTCTGAGGATCGCCTCGCTCTCCGCCCACAGCTTTCGGGCGGCGTCCTCGTCCAGCGCCGCGGCCGGCGGCTTTCGCTCCCGCCGCCGGACCAAGTACTTGCCCGTAACCGTCTCCAGCGAAGGGTCGGAAGCGGCCCAGATCTGGGTGCGGGCTCCCTGCTCCTCGCTGACCAGGAAGGGCCGCGCCAGCCGCGCGAGGATGCCGAACCAACCGGCGCCCTGCATGGCGAATCCGCTCGCCACAGTGCCGGGGTGCACCGCGTTGGAGGTGACGCCGCTGCCCATGAGCCGGCGCGACAGCTCGAAGGCGAACATCAGATTCATCAGCTTGGCGTTGCAGTACTGGCGGACGCCGAGATAGCGGCGCTGCATCTGCAGATCGGCGAAGTCGATGCGTCCCGCCCGCGCGGCCTCCGAGGCGACGCTGACCACCCGCGCCGGCGCGCTCTGCCGCAGCAGATCGAGCAGCGCGGTGGTGAGCGTGAAGTAGCCCATGTGGTCGAGAGCGAAGGTGCGCTCCAGGCCTTCCGCCGTCACCTCGCGGGTGCCGAAGACCGCGCCGGCGTTGTTGACCAACACGTGCAGCGCCGGAAAGCGACCGCGAAACTCTGCCGCCGCGCGGCGCGCCTCGGCTACCAGCTCGAGGTTCGCCTGGATGGTCTCGACGCCCAGCTCGCCGCGCAAAGCCGAGAGCCTGGCCGCGTCGCGCCCCACCACCACCACCTGGGCTCCTTTCCTGATGAGCTCCCGGGCGGTGACGCGGCCGATTCCCGAAGTGCCGCCGGTGACCAGCGCGATCTTGCCCTTCATGTGCGCGCCCGCTCCGCGAAGAACCGATCCGCGGCCACGCGCGCCAGGTTGCGCGCCACCGTATACGCCGCGTGCAGGTCCGTCTTCGCCAGCTCATCGAGGAAGCGGCGGCGCAGCACCAGGAGCCGCGAGGGCTGCGAGGCGTGCACCGTGGCGGTGCGAAGGCCCGGCGTGCCGAGAAAGGCCATCTCCCCCATCGGCTCCCCCGGCCCGATGCGCGCGCCTCCTTCCACGCTCAACTCTCCCTGCAGCACCACGTACATCTCGCGATCGGCCGTGCCCTTGCGCACCAGCAGCTCCCCGGGCTCGATCTCGAGGATGAATGCGCCACGCGCAAGCCGGCGCAGCGAGGCCGGCGAAAGCCCCGCCAAGGCGGTGGACGGCGTTCGCAGCAGCTCGGCCGTCACAGCCTCGGGTTCGAACGTCACCGGCTGCGGCGCGGTGAAGAGCGGCAGCAGCGGCGCGGGGTCGTACGGGCGCGCCAGCGCCTTCATTCGCGGGTACATGAAGGACCCCACCCGCTCGAGGTGGGCGACGTCGTTCATCACGATCATCAGCGGCAGCTCCGCGCTGGAGGCGCCCTCCACCAGCCGCGCTCCGTACGGCCGCGCGCCCAGGCGCACGTAGTGGCGCGCCAGCCCCGGAACGCAGGTGAGCACGCATAGCTCCACGCCTTCCTGCATCAGCCTCTCGTACCCGTGCCAGAGGATGGAGGCAAACAGCAGCCGGCCACGCAGCGTCGGCCGCACCATGGTGCGCTCCAGGTACGCGATCTTCATCGGCGGCACGCGCTGGAGCGAGAGCTCCTCCACCACCTCCGGCGGCGGCCTCTCCCAGACGCGCGCGCGGCTGGTGGCGGTGATCTCCTTCGCCGTTCCGGTGTACCAGAGGCGCGACTCCGGCAGCTCGTCCTCCGTCTGCGCGAGCATCTCACGCGCAGGGTCGTTGCCCGGATACTCGCGGCGCAGCTCCTTGCCGTAGATGGAGTAGCGGAACCTGTAGATGGCCTCGCGCTCCGCCGCGCTCTTCGCCTCGTGCAGCGGCGTGAAGCGGGCCAGCAGCGAGAGCAGCATTCAGCGGCCGCGGCGAGCGCGGTCCATCTCGCGCTTCGCCTCGCGCTCCGCGATGTCGTCGCGCTTGTCCACGCCGGTCTTGCCCTTGCACACGCCCAACTCCACCTTCACGCGGCCGTCCTTGAAGTAGAGGCTGAGCGGAATCAGCGCGTATCCGGCCTTCTGCTGTGCCTCTTGCAACTTGTCGATCTCGCGCCGGTGCAGGAGCAGCTTGCGGGTGCGCTTGGGGTCGTGGTTCTGCAGCGGGCCGGCCGGCTTGTAGGGCGGGATCTGCGCGTTGTGCAGGAAGAGCTCGCCGCTCCTGGGCAGCGCGTAAGCGTCGGAGAGCTGCGCGCTGCCGTCGCGCAAGCTCTTTACCTCGGTGCCGGTGAGCGCGATGCCGCACTCGAGCTTGCTCTCGACGTGGTAGTCGAAGCGCGCGCGCCGGTTCTGCGTGATCAGCTTGACGTGCGCTTCGCTCATCCGGTCTCGCCGAGCGCGCCGTTGTCGATGAGCCGCGTCTTGCCGAGGAAGGCCGCGAGGAAGAGCCGGGCCTTCGCGTCGGCGCGCGGCGGGCGCTGCAATTCGGCGGGGTCGCGGATCTCGGCAAAGTCGATCCTGAGCCCGCTCTCTTCCA
>DASRTX010000048.1:0-2604 GCA_035655715.1 Myxococcales bacterium
GGAGATCGCGCACCTCATCCTCAAGGCTTCGCGGCTGCGCGACGAAAGCCGCGGCAGCCACTACAAGCCCGAGTTCACGCTGCCTAAAGTGAAGGAGGGCAAGAAGCCCGCCGAGGACCCGGAGTTCATGGCCGCGTGGAAGGCGCGCAACGACAAGTGGTTGAAGAACAGCATGGGCACCTGGACGCCGGATGGACCGCGCGTCGATTTCAAGGAGCTGGACAGCTTGAAGAACCCCATCCTGCCGCCGGAGCCCCGCCACTATGACTGAGCCCAACGGCCGCTCGGGCAAGCTGGTGGTGCGGGTACGCCGCAGCCATCCCGATCGCTGGGAAGAGTTCCACGTCGAGCGGCGGCCCAACGCCAACGTCATCTCGGTGTTGATGCAGATCCAGCGCAGCCCGGTGACCGCCGACGGCAAGAAGACCACGCCTCCCGCCTGGGACGCAGCCTGCCTGGAAGAAGTGTGCGGCTCCTGCACCATGGTGATCAACGGGAAGGTGCGGCAGGCCTGCTCGGCGCTGATCGATCATCTCGACGAGCCGGTGACGCTTTCGCCGATGACCAAGTTCCCGCTGGTCCGCGACCTCACCGTCGACAGGCAGAAGATGTTCGAGGCGCTCAAGCGGGTGAAGGCGTGGGTGCCCATCGACGGCACGTACGACCTCGGCCCCGGTCCGCGCCAGGCTCCGGAGGAGCAGGAGCTGCGCTACGTCCTCTCCACCTGCATGACGTGCGGCTGCTGCCTCGAGGTCTGTCCTCAAGTTTCGCCCTCGACGAAGTTCATCGGCGCGGCCGCCATCTCGCAGGTGCGCCTGTTCAACACCCACCCCACCGGCGCCATGAACGCGGCCGAGCGCCTCCACGGGCTGATGGGCGAGGGCGGCGTCACCGACTGCGGCAAGGCGGCCAACTGCGTGGTGGCCTGCCCCAAGGGAATCCCGCTCACTTCCTCCATCGCCGACATGGCGCGGGAGGCCACCAAGCAGGCCTTCAAGGATTGGTTCTTCCGCGACGAGCGCAAAGGCGGCGCCGGCCCCGCGGGGTAACGCACACGCAAGTTCCTGAAATGACAGCGATGAAACCGTGGCCCGTGCGTTGCGTCAAATGTGGGCATGGAGCCGCTGATCCACAGCCTGACCATCACCGTCGCGCAGGATATGCGCGAGCTCGTCCATGCGCCGGAAGCCGAGCCTCCGGTGTTGCTGGAGAAGGATCCACCGAACTGGCGCTGGCGCCTGCCGCTGGGCTTCGTCACCATGGTGACGGCGGGAGCGTTGTTGATCGCCGCCGGGGCCGTCCAGCAGGGCGTGCGGGAGCAGAAGCACGGGGCGCGGCGGCACGGCAGGACGAAGATGCACATGAAGAAAGTGCGTCCGCAGCCTGCCCCGCCGCGCGACCAGATCGTCTACCCCACCTAGATTCCAAACGCCGCGCGCGCTTCGGCCCAGGTTGCGGCGTGCGCCTCGACCGACATGGCGATGGGGTTCGCATAGCCGCCGCCGAGCGTCAGCACCAGCGGGATGCCGCGCTCGCGGGCGACGCGCGCGACCATGCGATCGCGGGCCCGGAGGCCTTCCAGCGACAGCTCGAGGCGGCCCAACAGATCCTGCTGTAGTGGATCCACGCCGGCCTGGAAGAAGACGATGTCGGCGCGCGCGCGATCCATCACCTCGGGCAGGTGGCGCGCGAGCGCTTCCAGATATTCAGTATCGTCACAGCCGTCGCGAAGGTCGACGTCGAGCGAGGAGCGCTGCTTGCGGAAGGGGAAGTTCTTCGCCCCGTGCATGGAGAACGTGAACACGCTGTCGTCGCCCTCGAAGATGGCGGCCGTGCCGTCGCCCTGGTGGACGTCGAGATCCACCACCAGCGCCCGATCGATCGCCCCATCGCGCTGCAGCGCGCGCGCCGCCACCGCGATGTCGTTGAAGACGCAGAAGCCGGAGCCGTGTCCGGCGGCGGCGTGATGCGTGCCGCCGGCCAGATTCCCCGCCATGCCGTCGCGCAGCGCCGCCCGCGCCGCCGCCACCGTGCCCTGGACGCTGGCGCGCGACCGCGCCAAAAGCCCTTCGCTCCAGGGAAAGCCGATCCGCCGCTGGTCCGCCTCGGTGAGTGAGCCGGAGAAGACCGTTTCCACGTAATGCGGCGTGTGGGCCAGCAGCAGCGAAGCGCGGTCGATCAGGTCGGCTTCCTCCAACTCGGCCCTGGCGAGCACGCCGGTTGCGACCAGCCGCTCCCGGAGCAACCGGTACTTGGGCATCGGGAAGCGATGTCCCGGGGGGAGTGGGACTGCGTAGGTGTCGCAGAAGAATGCACGCACATTGAAAAGAATAGCAGCGGCCGCGTATGCGCGCTGATGGCAGGGTTCGCGGCAAGCGGTATTGTGCACCCGGAACTTCCCCATGCGCCCGGAACAGATCTCCTTCCTGCTCGACCAGTCGATCGCCGGCCTCTACGTCCTCTCCGGCGGCCGCATCGCCTGGGTGAACGCCCGGGCAGCCGAGTTGGTGGGCTGTTCTGCGGAAGATCTGATGGGACGGTCGTTCCTCGACTACGTGTACCCGCCCGACATCCCCCTGGTGCGCGAGAAGACGGCATCGGACG
>DASRTX010000049.1:0-3647 GCA_035655715.1 Myxococcales bacterium
TCGCCACGGCTTTTCTGGCGTCGCGCCGAAGTGGTGGAATTGGCAGACACGCCAGATTCAGGGTCTGGTGGGGGCAACCCCGTGGAGGTTCGAGTCCTCTCTTCGGCACCACCGACGCCCCGGCGGCGGATCCCTGAGCGCGACATCCTGCGCCCGCCTACGGACAGCGGAGCCTCGGTCAAGTGGCCGGGGCTCTTCTGTTTTTCGGGGGCCTTCCGCCGATGATCACACCCCTCGACCAGGCCCTGGCGCAAGTTCGCGCCAAGGCCGTTCCGCTCCCTGCCGAAGACGTCCCCCTCGCCGAGGCGCACGGGCGCGTGCTCGCGGAGGCGGTCCGGGCGCGGCGCGACCAGCCCGCGACCGACATCTCGATGATGGACGGCTACGCGCTGCGGGCGGGCGACGCCGGCGCGGCGCTCGTCGTGATCGGCGAGGTCGCGGCGGGTGACGCGCCCTGGTCGCGCGCGCTCGATGCGGGCCAGGCCGCCCGCATCTTCACCGGCGCGCCGCTGCCCTCCGGCGCCGACTGCGTGGTGATGCAGGAGCATTGCGTGCGCGAGGGCGACCACGTCCGCGTGCAGCAGCCGCCCAAGGAAGGACAGCACATCCGCCGGCGCGGCGAGGAGCTGACCGCAGGGGCAGAAGCGCTGCCCGCGGGCACGCTTCTCGGCGCCGCGGAGCTCTCGCTGGCGGGAGCGTGCGGCGTGCGCTCCGTCCGCGCGCATCGCCGCCCGCGCGTGGCGCTCCTGGTCACCGGCAGCGAGCTGGTGCCGGTGGGCGAGGATCCGCCGCCCGGCAAGATCGTCGAGACCAACAGCCTGGCGCTGGGTGCGCTGTGCGCCGAGGCCGGCGCGCTGGTGCTGCGGCTGGGTATCGCAGCCGACGACGTGGCGCAGATCGCCGCCACGCTGAGGGAGGCGCCGGCGGACATCCTGCTCACCACGGGGGGCGCCTCGGTGGGGGATCACGATCACGCGCAGGATGCGCTCGAGCGGCTGGGCGGGGCGCTGGTGTTCCACACCGTCGCCATCCGGCCCGGGAAGCCGGTGTTGTTCGGCACGGCCGCCGCGGGGCGTCTCGTGTTCGGCCTGCCCGGCAATCCCGCGGCGGCGACGCTGGCCTTCGAGCTGTTCGTGCGGCTCGCGATCCGGATCATGGCGGGCGATCCACGCCCGGAAAGGCCGCGCGCGCGGGCCCGGCTGCGCGGCACCATCACGCGCGTGAAGGGCCTCACCTTCTTCCCGCGCGGCCGGGTGTCGGCGGAAGGCGCGCAGCTTTGCTTCGTTCCCGGCGGCCAGCAGAGCAGCATGCAGATCGCGTCGTGGGCCGGCGCCAACGCAGTGGGGGTGGTGCCGCCGGGAGAGGGCCGCATCGAGGACGGGAGCGAGCTGGACGTGCTGCTGGTGGGCCCGCTTTAGCTCAGGACCTCGCGGGAAGGGCGCGGGGGTCTCGTGCCCATGTGTACCGGGTGTACACCTCGTACACATCGCCGCGGACGACCCCACCGACCCCCGGGTCTCTACTTCCCGGCTCGGCGGCGCTGAGGCTTCCTCTCTCCTGCAGCGGCACGCTTCGGGGCGATGGCGGCATAGCTCTCGTCGATCCATTGCTTGAGCAGATCGAACGGCACGTCGTCGGTCTTCGCGAACGTCGCGGAGACCCAGCCGGACTTGCCCAGGCCGTACGCGGTGGGCTCGGCCCAGGAGAACATGGTGATGGCCGCCTCGCTCGAGTCGGGCAGCTTGCAGGAGAGGCCGTAGCCGTGGTCGCCCTTGCCAAGGAAGACAAAGACCTTCTTGCCCACCTTGTAGACCGTCTCGCCCCAGGGATGATCTTCCCAGGCCCCGTCCTTGGCGGCGGCATGCCTCTTCAATGCTTTCCAGGCGTCGGCGGGTCTCACTCGCGTTCGTCGATCCACGCCATCTGGATCGCCTCCAGGATCTTCTCGTTGGACTTGTTCGGGTCGTCGGAGAATCCGGGCAGCTCGCGGACCCACTTGTGCAGGTCGGTGAAGCGCACCGAGAGCGGGTCCAGGTCGGGGAACTTCTCGTGCAGCGCGATTCCGATGTCCTGCACGTCGTGCCAGGTCAGCTTCTGGGGCATGTCACTTCGGAGGCCACAGTCCCTTCGCCTCCGCCTCGTGGCGTTCCTTGGGGTGCTCGTCGTACCACGTCTTCTCCGACTCTTCCGTGATCTGGTAGACGACGTCCTGGTCGTCGAGCTGCGCCTGGCAGCCGAGCCGCGAATAGGGCTTCACGTCGTAGGCGCGGTCGAGAAAATCCGCCTCGCCGTCCTCCATGTCGGAGAGCGACTCGAAGCCCTTCTTCACCCAGACGTGGCAGGTGGAGCAGGCGCAGACGCCGCCGCACGCCGAACCGTGCTTCGCGCCCAGCCCGGTGGAGGCGTGCAGGAGCGAGGTGCCGGTGGGGACCTCGCCCTCGGCCTCCAGCTCCCCGCGCGGGTTGTAGATGGTCACCTTCGGCATCACCCATGCTCCGCGCTGCGCGCTCCGCCCGTCGCCGGCGAAGCCGTCTCCTCCCCCTCGTCCTGGGCGTCCCGCAGGGCCGAATAGGCTTTCTGCGCGTGCGACGACAGCTCCCCCTTGTCGAACTCGCCCACCGAATGCCCCTTGAGGGCGCGCTCGATGCCGCGGTCCATCACCCGCTTGGCGAAATCGGCGCTGACCCGGTCGAGCTTCTCGATCTCCTCGTGGATGCGGTGGTGATCGGTGGCCTGCGTCGCCGAGCGGACCGCCGCCATCTGCTCCTCGATCTGCCGCCGCTCGTCGCCGGAGAGCAGGTCGCCGTTCTGCTCCAGCTGCTTCTCCGTCGCCTTGAGGATGCGCTGCGCCTCGACGCGGTTGTCGATCAGCAGGCGCGCCTGGACGTCCTCCTCCGCATGCTCGATGGAGGCGAGCAGCATCCGCTCGATCTCCTCGTCGGTCAGGCCGTGCGACGGCTTGACGGTGATGCTCTGCGACACCCCGGTGAGCTGTTCCCGCGCCGTCACCGAGAGGATGCCGTCCGCGTCGACCTGGAAGGTGACGGCGACGCGAGCCAGGCCGGCGGGCAAAGGAGGAATGCCGGAGAGCGTGAACTTCGCCAGCGAGCGGTTGTCCTGGACCAGCTCGCGCTCCCCCTGCAGCACGTGGATGTCCATGCCGGTCTGGGCGTCGGCGAAGGTGGTGAATTCCTGCGTGGCGTTGGCGGGGATGGTGGTGTTGCGCAGGATCAATTTCTCCACCAGCCCACCCATGGTCTCGAGCCCAAGTGAAAGCGGCGCGACGTCGAGCAGCAGCACGTCGTGCTGCGGCGTCTCGGCGGTGAGCAGGTCGGCCTGCACCGCAGCGCCCAGCGCGACCACCTCGTCGGGGTCGATGTCGGCCAGCGGCGGAAGGCCGAACAGCTCGCGCACGTAGCGGCGCACTGCTGGCACGCGGGTGGACCCGCCCACCAGGATCACGCCGTCCAGCCCCTTGCCGTCGGGCACGCCGGCGTCGCGCAGCGCCCGCCGCGCAGGTCCGCCGGTCTTCTCGATCAGCGGGCGGATGGCTTCCTCCAGCAACGCCCGCGTGACCTGCTTGCCCAGCGCCTGCGTCACCTCGACCTTGGTGAGCTCTTCCTTGGCCTGCTTGGCCGCGTCGATGG
>DASRTX010000050.1:0-17261 GCA_035655715.1 Myxococcales bacterium
AGGAGGATCGCCCTGTGGTTCGGTGACAGCGCCTCGAGCGCCGCCTCGGTCTGCTTCGCCAGCTCGCGGATCTCGAAGGTGTGCTCGGGCGTCGGCGACGGATCGGCCGGCTCGGCGTCTCCTTCGAGGTCTTCGAACTGCTCCGTCGTCCGTCCGCGCTTGCGCTGCGCGTCGATGCAGAGGTTCGTCGCGATGCGATAGAGCCAGGTGAAGAGCGCCGCATCGTTGCGGAAGGACTTGTAGAACCTGAAGGCGCGGAGGAAGGTTTCCTGGGCCACGTCGTCCGCCAGGTCCGGGTCGCGCAGCATCCCGAGCGCCAGCCGGAGGATGCGGGCGTGGTTCTCTTTCACGATCCGCTCGAACGCGTTCGCGTCGAGGGGAGGAGTGGGGCGTTCCTCCTCGCTGGGGATTGCTGCCTCAGCGGGCAGAGGAGCAAGCCGGGGCAGCCGGACGTGGGCGGAGGCAACTCGGGCCGTTTGGGAAGCCATGCAGGTCATCAACGCAAGGCACATGCCGCGGATTGCCTGGGTAACAAACCGAAATGTTCCAGTCTTTTGCTTCGGGTCGCCGTCGAGAGGACGCCGGGGCGGAGGGCTCGGTCGTCCGCTGAACGCCGGTTCGGATTCAGTTGTTTCATACGCCTGTTGACAGTGATCCAGTTGCTAGATAGCAGGAGGCCATGGCGCTCTTGCTGACCCGCGATCAGGTGGCCAGGCTGCTGTCGCTCGACGAGTGCATCGTCGCGGTCGAGCACGCCTTCCGCCTGCACGGCGAAGGCCGCGTCCCGGCTCCCGGCGTCCTGGGGATGCAGATGGGAGCCGGCGGCTTCCACGTCAAGGCGGCGGTGCTGCCGCTTTCCCGTGCTTGGTTCGCGGCCAAGGTGAACGGCAACTTCCCCGGCAACCCGGACCGATTCGGGCTGCCCGCCATCCAGGGGACCCTCGTGCTGGCGGACGCCTCCAACGGCGAGCCGCTCGCGGTGATGGACTCCATCGGGATCACCACGCTGCGCACGGGCGCGGCCACCGCGGTCGCTGCCGGGCGGTTGGCGCGACCCGACTCCCGGGTCGCCACCATCTGCGGATGCGGCACGCAGGGCCGCGTCCAGTTGCAGGCCCTCTCGCGCGCGCTGCCGCTTGCCAAGGCCTTCGCGTGGGACGTCGACGCCTCGCGCTCCCGGCTCCTTGCCACCGAGCTGTCCACCCAGCTGGGTATCGCCGTCGAGGCGACCGCGGATCTCGCTTTTGCTCTCGCCCAGAGCGACGCCTGCGTCACCTGCACGCCCTCGCGCGCGCCGTTCCTCCGCCGCGAGTTCCTCCGTCCCGGCACTTTCGTGGCAGCGGTCGGCGCGGACAGCCCGGAGAAGCAGGAGCTGGATCCCGCGATCCTCGCCGCGGCAACCGTGGTGGTCGACGTCCTGGAGCAGTGCGCCGCCATCGGCGAACTGCACCACGCACTGGAGGCGGGCCTGATGGGCCGCGACGGCGTCCACGCCCAGCTGGGCGAGGTGGTGGCCGGCGTGAAACCCGGTCGCCGCTCGGACGCCGAGATCGTCGTCTTCGACAGCACCGGGACGGCGCTCCAGGACGTGGCCGCCGCGGCGCTGGTGTACGAGAAGGCCGTGCGGGAGGGAGTGGGAACGCCCTATTCGTGACGCAGGGCCTCGATGGGATCGAGCCGCGCCGCGCGGGTCGCCGGGTAGAAGCCGAAGAAGACGCCCACCAGCGCCGAGACCAGCGGCGCGATCACCACCGCGTCCGGCGGAATCACGATCGACCATCCCAGCGCGCGCCCGATCACCACGCAGCCGGTGACTCCGAGCACCAGCCCGAGGAGGCCGCCCAGCACGGTGAGCATCATCGCCTCGCCCAGGAACTGCATCCGCACCGCTCCGCCGGTCGCGCCGACTGCCAGCCGCACGCCAATCTCGCGCGTCCGCTCCGTCACCGACACCAGCATCACGTTCATCACCCCGATACCGCCCACCACCAGCGCGATGGAGGCGATGGCGACGAGAAGCGCCTGCAGCGTGTAGCTGGTCTCGATCTGCGCCTTGATCAGCTCGTCGGGCCTGCGGATGTTGAAGTCGTCCTCCTGGCCCGGTTGGATGTGGTGGCGCTGGCGGAGCAGCGCGGTGATCTCGTCGATGACCGGGTTCACGGCCTGCGGCGAGACCGCCGAGCAGAGGATGTCGTCGAGCCAGACCTGGCTCCGTCCGCGGATCTTCTTCACCGCGGTGGTCCAGGGGAGGATGAGCGTGTCGTCCTGATCGGAGCCGGTGGCGGTCTGTCCCTTGCGCGCCAGCACGCCGACGACGGTGAAGAGCTGCTCGTTCACGCGCACCGTCTCGCCGATGGGGTCGCCGTCGCCGAAGAGCTGCTCGCGAACGGTCTGCCCCAGCAGCACCACGCTGCGGGCGCCGAGCACGTCCTCCTCGAGGAACTGCGCGCCCAGCGCGGCCTCCCAGTGCTTGATGTCGAAGTAGGTGACGTCCACGCCGCGCCAGTGGGTGTGCCAGTTCCGCTCTCGGGAGACGACGTGTGCGCTGCCGTCCACGTTGGGCGTCATCCACTTGATCAGGGGGTTGCGCGCCACCGCCTCCGCATCGGCGAGGATGAGGCGGGTGGTGCCGTGGGATCCGGTGCGCACGCCGCTGGGCGCGCGCGATCCGGCCTCGATCCAGACGAAGTTCTCGCCCAGGTTCTGCAGCTGCTGCTCTGCGCGGCGCGACCCGGCGCGGCCGATGGCCACCACGCAGACCACCGCCGCGACGCCGATCATGATCGCCAGCGCTGCCAGCACGCTGCGCAGCCGGTTGCGGGCGACCGCGCGCCAGGCTTCACGAAGGAAGAGGTTTCCGACCAGCTCCAGCACGATGCGGAGTCTACCCTTCCCCTCCGCGGCGCCGCCGCCGGAAATACTCGTAGAGATCGTCGAGGACGGCGCCGGCGCGCTGCAGCCGGACCTCGTCCTCGGGATGCGCCATGGCGATGCCGTTGACCAGGTGCTCGAAGCCCGCGTTGTCCGGCCGCCCATACTTCTCGTCCTTCAGGTCGATGTCGTGGACGATCTCGCCGATGGCACGCAGCGCCGCGTCGGTGATCTCGAAGCGCGCCAACAGCACCTCGAAGGTGCAGAGCTCGCCCTGGTGCGTGAATTCGCCGTCGAACATGTCGAAACGCAGCTCGCCCTGGCGGTGGCGGTAGTCCCGCGCCGGGACGAACTTGAACTTCGCCTGCGGGTCGATGCAGCGCCGGATCAACCAGGCGCTGGCCATGCGGTCCACGTGGATGCCGGTCCGGGTGACCCAGGTCGCGCCCACCGGTTTCTTCAGCGGAGCGGCGCGGGCAGCAGGCTCCTCTCCCGGCGGCCGCCGGGCCAGCTTCTCTTCCAGCTCCCGGAGCAGGCCCTGCACCGGTTCGCGGCTGCGCGCCTGGAAGAAGTCGATGGCGGCGACGTCGGCCATGCGCCTTTGCAGCCGCGCGACGGCGGCGGTGAGCTCGCCACGCTTCTCCTCCGGGACCTCGCCCTTGCGCGGGAGCCGGCGCAGCAGCGACCGGACCTCCTCGCCCACGGCCTGGTACTCCGTATCGCGCGCGGCGCGGAACATCTCCTTCACCTGCTCGTCGTTGAGGCCCTCCACCAACCGGGCCTCGACCAGCGAGGCGTCGCCACCGCCCTCGACGATCTCGCGCAGCACCCAGTTCAGATCCTCCTGCGACTGCTCGCCGGCCGGCAGCGCGTAGACCGAGTTCTTGATGCCCACCGCGCCCAGCTTCTGCAGCTGGCGCCAGATCTTCACGCGGAAGTAGTTCGGTTTGGGCGGGATCTGATGGATGAGCAGCAGCCAGCCGCCCTTGTCGCGCTCCGCCACGGCGGGGTTATAGTGCAGCCGTATCACCTGTCAATTCACAGCCGTTCAGCTGAAGCGCAGAGGAGCTCAGGCGAGCACGTCGGCGAAGGCCGGCACCCGGTCGAAGACCGCCTTGGCGAAGGGACAGACCGGCACCAGCTTGACGTGCTGCTCGCGCGCCCAGCTGACCGCGGCCTCCACCAGCTTGCGCGCGACGCCCTGGCCGCGCAGCGAGTCGTCCACCTCGGTGTGGTCGAGGACCACCAGCTTGCCGTCGGGTCCGACGGAAAAGGTCAGCTCTGCAAGGCGGCCCTTTTCGCCCTCGATGAAGAACGCCCCGCGATGGCCTCGCTGCTCCCGCTGCACCGTCATCGTCTGGTCCATGGCTCACTCCGCAAGCGCGCGGTGGACGAGCTGGATGGCGGTGGAGCCTTCGCCCACGGCGGCCGCCACCCGCTTCATGCTGCCGGACCGCACGTCGCCCACCGCAAAGACGCCCGGCGCGCTGGTTTCCAGGATCCACGGCGCGCGCGGCAGCGGCCAGCTCGATCGGTCCACCGCCTCGCCCGTCTTGACGAAGCCTTTCTCGTCCAGCGCGACGCAGCCCTGCAGCCAAGCCGTGTTCGGATCCGCGCCGGTCATGACGAACACGTGCCGGATGGCGAGGGACCGCCGCTCGCCCGCGCGCAGGTCGCGCACTTCCAGCGTTTCCAGATGGTCCCCGCCGCCGGCGCCGACCACTTGCTGGAAGGGTTGCACGGACACGTTCGCGGTCTGCTCCAGGCGGCTGACCAGGTAGCGGGACATGGTGTCGGCGAGCCCGCGCCCGCGCACCAGGATGCGCACGCTCCGCACCCGCTGGGCGAGGAAGACAGCGGCCTGGCCGGCGGAGTTGCCTCCGCCGATGACGACGGCGTCCTCGCCGCGGCAGAGCTCGGCTTCCATGGCGGTGGCCGCGTAGTACACGCCGGCTCCTTCGAAGCGCGCCAGCGCGGGGGAGTCGGGCTTGCGGTACTGGACGCCGGTGGCGATCACCACGGTCCGCGCATGGAGGGTGGCGCCGTCCGAGAGCTCCACCGCGTAGGGCCGCCGCTCGCAGCGCAGGGCCGCCGCGGCGCGAGCCACCACGATCTCCGCGCCGAACTTCTCTGCCTGGGCGTAGGCGCGGCCGGCCAGCTCGTGTCCGGAGATCCCGGTGGGAAAGCCCAGGTAGTTCTCGATGCGCGTGCTGGCTCCAGCCTGGCCGCCCGGCGCGCTGATCTCCAGGACCAGCACGTCCAATCCTTCCGACGCGCCGTAGACCGCCGCTGCCAGGCCTGCGGGACCGGCGCCCACGATCACCACGTCGCGGACCAGTGCGGGGTCGAACGCGGGGTTGAGCCCCAGGCATTGGGCGATCTCCAGATTCGACGGATTCTTCAGCACCCGCTGCGAGCGGCAGATGAGGATGGGGACGTCGCCGACGCTGAGGTGGAAGCGATCGAGCAACGCCTGGACGTCGGGATCCTGGTCCACGTCCACGTACGCGTACGGCTGGGCGTTGCGGCCGAGGAACTCGCGAATGCGCAAGGTCGCGGCCGAGTGCGTGGACCCGACCAGCACCGCGTCGCCCGCGCCGGCAGCGATCAGACCGACCCGGCGCAGGATGAAGGCGCGCATCAGCACTTCGCTGAGGTCGGGATCGAGCTGCACGATCTTGCGCAGCGCCTCGGGCGTGATGACCAGCAGCTCACCCGGCTTCGCGACGCGAATGCGAACCAGGGTGGACCGCCCCGTGATCAGGCTCACCTCGCCGGTGAACTGTCCCTCCCGCAGCATTCCCAGAGGTTGCTCCCCGCGCTCGGTGGGCTGCACGATGGCCAGCGCGCCGGAGACGACCACGAAGAAGCCCGGCGCCACCTCGCCTTGATCGACGACGATCTCTCCTTCTGCGCAGGTCCTGCGCTGCCCGATACCGGCCAGGCGCTCCAGCTGCGCGGCAGAGAGCCGTGGAAAGGTGCGATCGGTCGTCATCGCCGTTCCTCTTCTACACCGGGAGGGGACAGCGCGCGCCCGGGTTGCGCGGGGGCGACTCGTAGCGGTATCTCAGGTGGACGGGCAGGCCCGGCCTGCCATCTGAAAGGATCGCCGCCATGACGTCCGGACTGATGGCGTTCACGCTGTTGCACGTCGTCCTGAGCCTGATCGCCATCGGCAGCGGATTCGTCGTCGCCGGAGGGCTGATCTCCGGGAAGAGCCTCGACGGCTGGACCGGAGCGTTCCTCTTCACCACCGCCGCAACCAGCCTGAGCGGGTTCGGCTTCCCCTTCACCACCTTCCTGCCCTCGCACGCGGTCGCCATCGTCTCGCTCGCCGTGCTGGTGGTGGTGGTGCTCGCACGGTACTTCAAGGATCTGGCGGGAGGATGGCGCCGCACCTACGTGACGGGCGCGGTGCTGGCCCTCTACCTGAACGTGTTCGTGCTGCTGGCGCAGCTCTTCCTCCGCCTGCCCGCCCTGATGCAGGCGGCGCCCAGCCAAAAAGAATCACCCTTCGTGATCACGCAGCTGGTCACGCTCGCGCTCTTCGCCGGGCTGGGCTGGGCCGCAATCCGGGGTTTCCACGTGGACGCCGATGAAGCCGGCGCCCCCGCCGATCATTTGTAGCGGCTTAGCGCCTGCGAATCTGGGAGGCCTCGATCACGCGGACCTCCTGGCGCTTGGGATCGAGGCGGTACCCGATCCTCCAGCCTTCCACGTCGATCTGCAGGACCGAATCGTCCATCGAGGTGAAGAAGGGGCTGGCGTGGGGAATGGTCTCGACCGCGTCGGCGATCTCCAGGAAGACGCGCTCGACTTCCCGGCGGACGCTTTCGGGCACGGCGTCGAGATCGATGGCGAAGATGACCGAGTAGCTCACGCTTCCGACCCGGCGCAGGGCGCTCCTACACGTGTCCACGCCCCTCCCTGATCAAGAGTGGACATTTTCTACCTACGGTGCAACCCGCACGACCTAGCTCCGCCGGACATCGTACACAGAGAGCATGTGGCCGTTGAACCGGTAGAGGAACGACCAACCGGACTCGGAGTGCTCCAGCATGCTCAGCTGCATCGAGTCCCAGAAAGCGTTCTCGTCGGCGATCTCCCGCAGATCCTTTAGAAGCAGCTCGAAGAATCCGCGCGCGCGATCGCAGACCTCCTGCGGCGCCTTGCGTGTGGCCGGTGCAAACTCGATGTGTTTTCGAGTGTTCGTCATGCCTCACCGGTTTGGGGGAGACACAAATCTCAGCACCGGTTGGCCGTCAGGGAACGGTCTGACCTGCCTCTAGGCCGGCCGACCCACCAACCCTCTTCCCGGACGTGCCCATTGCGGCGATGCGAGCCGGTCACTCGGAGTGCGAGAGGGCGGGCGGTCGCGCGATCAACTCGGCGGTGGCGTGGCGATGCCCCGACTCGGCGGATTCGCCCTCGTGCGTGTGCAGGATCTCCCAGCCGGCGAACAGGGCAGTCAGCTCGCCCGGCTCGAGCAGGAAGCGCCCCGAGTCTCCCTTGCGCACGTGCAGCGCCGCGACGAAGAGCCCGCCAGGACGGACCAGACGCCGCATCTGCGCGAAGAGTGGCCGGTGGAGGAAGTAGAAGTCGCACACCAGATCCCAAGCGCCATCGAGCCGGACGTCCGGCGACTCGAGGTCCGCCATCTCCGCTTCGATCCGCGCGGAGACGCCCAGCTCGCGGGCGGCGTCCTGCATCCGCTGCAGCCCCACCCGCGACGCGTCGACGGCGCGAACGCGCCAACCCTGCCGGGCAAGGTAGAGGGCGTGCCGGCCGGCGCCGCAGGCGAGATCGAGCGCGAGGCCGGGTTCGACTCCGGCCACGGCCTGCGGCAATGGCGGCGAGGGAAGCAGGCCGTGCAGCTCGTCGCCGCGCGAGAAGCGATCGTCCCAGTCCGTCGGCATTCGCTCAGGCGATCTCCAGCCACTGGAACCAGACCGGGTGCTCGGCTTTGTACCACTCCAGCACGCGCCGGATGGCGGCCTGCTTCTCGCGCGGCATCACCTTCTCGTCCACGCGGTCGAAGTGGACGCGGATTTGATCGGCCTCGAACTCCAGCGCCTGCGAGAGCATGGTCTGCAGCTCGTTGCGGATTCGTCCCGAGTCCGAGATTTTCACCGGCCTGCGCGTATGGTCCACGCCGGAGAGGAAGCGCACCAGGAGCGGGCTGAAGACGTGGCGCGCCTGGTCCAGCGGCTCGGTGAGGCGGAAGGTGAAGGTGATCACCGAGGAGGCCTTGCGGGTGGCGATGCGGGTCGTGACCTTGTAGACGCCGTCCGCCACCTTCCGCACGCCCGGCAAGCCGGTGTACGGGTCGTCGCCCATGTAGCCGATGCTGGCGAGCACGTTCCAGCTCTTGGTGGGCAGGAAGTCGTCGGCGCGGAGCACGCGCTTGTCGCAGGGCATGTTCGAGGCGCGGGCATCCTCGATCGCCTCGGCATAGCTGCGCACCTTGCCCGCATCCACTTCACGCCCGCCGTGCAGCTCGGAGATCTTGCGGGCAAAGTCCGCCGCGCGCGGATCGAGCCGCATCAACCTTGCCTCGCTGGCACAGGGAAGCTCGAAGGTGGGTGAGAAGAGCGACATCGAGACCTCGACGTCCAGCACCTCGGAGAGGCTGGCAGCCTGCATCGCTTCCGCGGTGGCGGCATAGCCGTCGGTGATGAAGACGTGCGTCTCGCCGGCGGCGTCCTTCCAGCTGCCCACGAGGAACGTCGGCGCGTAGGTGCCGGAATCGGTGAAGACGTCCACGCCCGCGGGCGTCTTCCAACCGTCCTCCACCAGGTGCGCGCCGGTGGCCTTCCACTCCTCCCAGAGCGCGCCGAGGCGGGCCACGCGGCTCTTCCCGCGCAGCGTCCAGACGTGCACGTTGGCGCGGCGCACGCCCGGGTAGGCGGCCTCGATCGCCTCCATCACCTGCGCGCGCGGCGTGCGGTAGTCGAGCAGCATGGCGTTGCCGTCGGCCGCCTCCGCCACTCGCCTGGGCACGGTCAGCGACCCCATGTACGACTCGTAGGGCCGCGACACTTGCAGCGGCGAGTCGAAGAGGTGGAACACCGCCATCGGCCCGGTGGGCTTGCCCTCCGCGAAGCGCGAGGTGTTCTCCAGCGTGTCCACCGCCGCGCCCCAGAGCGTGATGCCGCGCTCTTTCAGCGACTCGTAGAACTGGTCGAAGCCGTAGCCGGGCTCGTTGAGCAGCCGGCCCACGCGCCGATCGACGAGTTGCGCCACCTCGGGCCGCGCGTAGACGCGCCCGAATCCGAGCAGCGGGTTGGCGCCCATCTCCGGCGTCTCGCCGGCCTTGGGCATCAGCCCCTCGCCCAGCGAGACCATGATGCCGTGGTTCTCGGGAAGCGTGCGGGTCAGGTGCCAGAGCCCTTCGCTCATCACGTACGCGCTGATGGCGTCGGCCGACTTCTTCACCTGGTTGTAGGCCTGCTTGTCCTTGCCCGCGCCGCCGCCGAAGCCGCCGAAGAGGCGGGTGCCCAGCGCGGTGGCCGCGGAGGTCATGGCCAGGCAGCGGGCGATGCCGCGGGGCGCGAAGGAGTGCGCCGACACCGGCTCCGCCTGCGATCGCTCCACCTCGACGTCCTCCAGCCAGAGGTGGAACCGCAGCAGCACGGGGCGGGTGTCGAACGCCCACTGTGCGATGAGGTTGCGCTTGTCGCTGTCGTTCAGGGCGGCCTCCGGCAGGAACGCGGGAGGCCAGTTTACGGATTTTCGCGTCGGATGGCGCGCGCGGCGGCGGCGGGCTGTCGCCTTCGAACCGTCCCCGTCTGTCCGCTTCCTTTCAGGAGGAGCCTTGGTCCGTGAAAACCGCCACCCGGATTGGCGATCATCGAGGGATGCGGAAGTACCTGGCATGGCTGCAGGCGGTGTTGTTGGTCGCGTCCGGCGCGCTCGCGGCGCCCGATCGCGCGTGGGAGGAAGGCACGCTTCCGGCGACCGTCTACCAGGGCGCGCCGCGCAGCGGGGGCACGCTGGTCATCCGCCTCGATCAGGAGCCGCCCAGCCTGGACAAGTTGACCGATTCCGCGCTGGCCATCGACTGGATGCTGGAGCGCAAGGTGCTGGAGTCGCTGGCGCAGCTCGATGCGGACAAGCAGCCCGACTATCCGCTCCGCCCGGCGCTGGCTACGGACTGGACCATCTCGCCCGATCAGCGCACCTTCACCTTCCACATCCGCCGCGGCGTGACCTGGCACGACGGCGCTCCGTTCAGCGGCAAGGACGTGGTGGCCACGGTCCGCAAGATCCTCGACCCCAAGGTGCGCGCCATGCACCTGCGCAACAACTTCGCCGACCTGGAGGACATCGCCGCCGCGCCGGGGGACGACTTCACCGTGGTGGCGCGCTACCGCAAGCCGTATTTCCTCGCTTTCCGCGCGCTGGCCACGCTCTCCATCTACCCGGCGCACCTGCTCGAGAAGGCCGGAGACCTGCTGCACGATCCGCTCCACCGCGCCCCGGTGGGGACCGGGCCGTTCCGGTTCGAGGAGTGGAAGAGCGGCGACCGCATCTCGTTCGTGCGCAACGAGAAGTACTGGGGACGCAAGGCCTGGCTCGACCGCGTGGTCTACCGCATCGCGGTCGATCCCACCGTCGCCTTCCAGCTCCTCAAGCAGGGCGAGTTCGGGCTGTACCTGGCGCTGCAGCCGCAGCAGTGGCTGCGCGATCTCGAGGGAGAAGGCCTCAAGGGCAAGCTCCACCGCATCAAGTTCTTCGGCCCCAACTACAACTGGATCGGCTGGAACGAGCAGCGCCCCTGGTTCGGCGACGCGCGCGTGCGGCAGGCGATGAACTACGCCATCGACACCGAAGGCGTGCGGCGCAGCTTCTTGATGGCGCTCGATCGGCCCACCACCTGCCACTTCTATCTCGGGACCAGCGCCTGCGACCCGTCGCTGACGCCCAGGCCGCACGACCCGGCTCGCGCCGCCAGGCTCCTCGACGAGGCGGGCTGGACCGACCACGACGGCGACGGCGTCCGGGACAAGGACGGCGTGCCCTTCCGCTTCACCTTCTTGATGAACGCCGACTCCACCTTCCTGGCCAAGCTGACGCCCTACATGCAGCAGGAACTGCACAAGCTCGGGGTGGAGATGGACGTCCGCAAGGTGGACTGGGCGCTCTTCACGCAACTGGTGGAGGAGCACAAGTTCGACGCCACCTCGCTGCGCTGGGGCAACAGCGACGTGGTGCAGGATCCCTACGAGATCTGGCACTCCTCCCAGACGCAGGACGGCTCCAACTACGTCTTCTTCCGCAACCCCGAGGTGGACCGGCTGATCGAGACTGCCCGCGCCACGCTGGACGACGCGCGCCGCAACGAGCTGTACCGGAGCATGGGGCGCCTCCTCTACGACCAGGCTCCCTACGTCTTCCTCTACAGCCGGCCCTCGCTCGACGCGGTGCGGGCGGACGTGCGCGGCATCCGGCCTTCCATCGCCTGGTACGACCTCCAGGATGTCTGGCTCCAGGGCCGTTGATGCGCCCGGTCCGCAGCCGCCTGTTGCGTACGGTGCCCACGGTGCTGGGAATCACCGTCCTCGCCTTCGCCCTGGTGCGCGCAGCGCCGGGCTCTCCCGCCGCGCTGTACGGCGACGGCGGCCTCCAGCCCGGAGGCGCGACGCTTCTGCAGCTGCGCGAGTACCGCCGGTTGATGGGGCTCGACGAGCCGGTGCTCGCCGGCTACCTGCGCTGGATGTCGCAGCTGCTGCGCGGCGATCTGGGGTCCTCCTTCCGCGACGGGCGGCCCGTCCTGACCGTGCTGGCCGAAGCGCTGCCGGTCACCCTGCTCCTCTCCCTGCCCTCGCTGCTGCTCGGCTACCTCGTCGCCATCCCCATCGGCATCGTCTCGGCGGCGCGGCCAGGCGGCGTACTCGACCGCGCGCTGGGATGGTTCGTCTTCGCCCTCTTCTCGCTGCCGCTGCAGTGGGTGGCGCTGGTCCTCGTCCTCTTCGCCGGCGACGCGGGGTGGCCCATCCAAGGCCTGCACGGCGAAGGAATGCGGACGTTTCCGGATCTGCTGGCACATCTGATCTTGCCCGTGGCTTGCCTGACGTACGGATCGGTCGCCGTGCTCTCGAGGTACCTGCGCAGCTCGATGCTGGAAGAGATGGGCCAGGACTACGTGCGGACTGCGCGGGCCAAGGGGCTGCGGGAGTCCGCGGTCATCCTCCGGCACGTCCTGCCAAACTCCTTGCTCAGCCTGCTGACTCTGTTCGGCCTCACCTTGCCGGCGCTGATCTCGGGCGCGGTGATCCTGGAGCGCGTTTTCGGATTGCCCGGGATGGGCAGGCTCACCTTCGACGCGGCGCTGGGCCGCGACCTCCCGGTCTTGATGGGCGTGATCACCTTGTCGGGAATCCTGACCACCCTGGGAATGGCGGCGGCAGATGCGCTCTACGCCAGAGCCGATCCGCGGATCCGGCTCGAAACGGAGCAGGCATGAACGGCGCCTGGCAAAGCTTCCGCCGGCGCCGACGCAACCTTGCGGCGCTCGGCCTCTTGCTCGCCTTCTTCGCCGCCGCGCTCTTCGCGGACTTCCTCGCCAGCGATCGTCCCATCGCGATGCGCAAGCAGGGAACCCTGTATCTGTTCGCCAACCTGATCGACTATCGCGAGCTGCGCTCCTTCGAGGCTCGCGACCTGCGCGCCGGAGACTGGGCCCTGTGGGCGCCGCTGCGGCACGGTCCATATTCCATCCCCGCGCCTGGCTCGCTGCTGACGCCGCCGCCCTTGCCTCCCGGGCCAGGACATCCGCTGGGCACCGACCGCGCAGGCCGCGACACGCTGGCGCGGCTGATCCACGGGACGCGCGCTTCGCTGGCGGTGGGCGTGGCGGCGGCGCTGCTGCAGGTCTGCCTGGGCCTGCTGCTCGGGCTGGTGTCCGGCTACTTCGGCGGCCTGGCCGACTCGGCCATCACGCGCGCCACCGAGGTGCTGCTCAGCTTTCCGCTGCTCTTGCTCTTGCTCGTGGCGCAGGGAGTCCTCGAGCGCACGACCATCGCCAGCACCGCGGCGGTGATCGGTCTCACGCGCTGGGCCGACACCTCGCGCCTGGTGCGCGCCGAGGCGTTGCGCGTGCGCGCCTTGCCCTACGTGGAGGCAAGCCGCGCGCTGGGCGCTCCGCCCCTGCGGATCCTCCTCCGCCACGTCCTGCCCAACTGCCTTGCGCCCGCGCTGGTGTCGGTGGCCTTCGGGGTGGGCACCGCCATCCTCGTCGAGAGCGCGCTCAGCTTTCTCGGCTTCGGCGCGCCGGAGCCCACCGCCTCGTGGGGGCTGTTGATGGCCGATGGCTTCCAGGACGTTCTCGACCCCAACGCGCGTCCGCTGGTGCTCTTCCCCGGGCTGGCGATCTTCCTCTGCGTGAGCGCGTTCAACCTGGTGGCCGACGGCCTGCGCGAAGCCCTCCAGCCCCGCGCTCAGGGCGCGGTCGTTCCTTCCGCGTTCATCACCTCCGACCAGAAGCGGGCGTTGTCCCCCGCGCCCATGCCGGCGGGCGCCGCGCACGAGGTCGCGACGTACAGCGTTCCGGAGGCGAAATAACTGGTGGAGAGCGCCTTGGCGGTCGCGATGCCGAGCCCGCCGCATACGTTGGCCAGCTCCCTCAGGTCGATCGCCGCCGCTCCCGGCGTGAGCACCCAGGACGAGTCGATCGAGCGTACGCTATAGCCGACCGCCAGCGGCGCGCCCGAGAAGAGGCCAAAGCTCGCGGCGAGCGAAAGCGGTCCGTACGAGTAGAGCTGCAGCGGCGCGAGGCAGCCCGTGATCCCGGAGGTGAGGGGATACGAAGGAGGCGATCCCGAGCCGGTGGACCCCGTGGTGCCCGAGGCCAGGCCCGATCCGGTGGTGCCGGACGCCAGCCCGGAGCCGGTGGTGCCCGAGGCCAGTCCGCTGTCCTGCGAATAGCCGTAACCCCAGATGCCGAGGCCGTCAGTCGGGCTGGTGGCTGGATTGTCGGGGAGCGCGAGAGAGATGGCGAGCGTATTGAAGCCCGATCCCGCGTGCGCGAACGCCCGCGGCCGCTGCGGCACGCCGCGGTAGACCACGCGCGGCACTTCGAGGAGGAAGAGCTTGCGCGAAGAGGTGGGCGCGGGCGACACGAAGCGCGCCATCCCGAACGGGTCGGTCACGGCGACCTGGCCGCCCGACGCCGCCCCGCGCCAGCGCGCGTGCACTTCCACGTTGCGGATCCCGTTGCCCGTCGCGTCCGCGATCATCACCGCGCCCGCCGCCCGGCCGTCGGCGCGCAGGGCGACCACTGCGTCGGCATAGAGGTCCTTTGGCGGGTGCCACCCCGAGTTCATCAAGGCGATGGCATCCGACGCCTGGATGCGTCCCGAGCCGGAAGCCGGGCTCCAGCCGGCCCCGAAGCCGGCGGCGCTTGCATGGAGGAACGCGCGAACGTCGCCGGGATCGGCGCAGTTTCCGATCAGCGCCGCCGCCGCCGCGCTGGCGTGGGCTGCCGCCGGCGAGGTGCCGGCGAAGAGCCACCAGGCGAACTGCGTGGGAGCGTCCGGCGAGAACGACTGTGCAAGGACCCCGTCCCACAGGCCGTCCTGGTTGACGTCCTGGTCGGGCTGGCCGCCCGGACCCGCCAGGTCGAGCGCGTCGCCGGAGGTGGAATACGGCGTCATGGCGTATCCGGTCGCCGCCGCCAGCGTGAACGCGCCCACGGAGATGACGTCCGGGAACGCAGCGGGGTACTGGACCCGCGAGTCGCCGGTGTTTCCGCTCGCGGCGATCAGCACCACGTTGGCCTCGCGCGCAGCCGCGATGGCGGAGCGCAGCGACACGCCGGGCACGTAGTTGCGCGCGAAGTCGAGCGACATGTTGATCACGCGCGCCCCCGAGCCGACCGCGAACCGGATGCCCTCCGCGAGCCAGAATTCCGTCCCCTGGTTCTGCGCGTCGAGGACCTTGACGGGGAGCAGCGTCGCCCCGGAAGCCGGCCCGACATAGGGGATGGACGAAGGAGAGAACGCGCCTGCGCCCGCGATGATGGTCGCCATCGCCGTGCCATGGCCGTTGTCGTCGTCCGGAAACGCGTTGCCGTGGACGAAGTCCCACCCGGGCGCGAAGGCCGCGCCGGCGAGGGCCGGCGCGCGGGCGTGCAACCCGTCATTCTCGAAGGCGATCCCCGTGTCGAGCACGGCGACGATGGGCGACGATCTCGCCGGAAGCAGCGTCGCGTCCCCCGGCGCCTGGATGGCGGGGAAGTGCCACGTCTGCGGATAGGCCGCGCTGCCGAGGAGGATGCGGTTCGGTTCCGCCGAGGCGATGGCGGTCGAGGCGCGCAGCGTATCCAGCACGCCCTGCAGCGACACGCCGTCCGGCAATACCAGCAACTGGAAGGCAGCCTGGCCGGCAGAGGCCACCAGCGCGCCGACGCTGCCGAGGACGCCGTTGCATACCGAGGGCAGCACCGCGGGGTTGCAGCTCACGATCAGCTGCTGCGGCGCGACGACTTGCGGCAGGCCGTCGATCACCTGCGTGACGTTGGGAACGGCGCCGGCAGCGGCCGTCAGGCTCATCAAGGCAAGCGACAAGCGCCACAGGGATCGAGGGGGGGTCACGGAGGCAGGGCAGAGCAATCCGCCGGCCAGAGGCGATCCCAATGATTCCGGTTGGTTGCAGCTCCAAACGATTTCCCAGTGTGGCGACGGCGCCACGAGCCGTGTCCGGTCGCCTGCCTGCGCCGTGGCGCTGGCGCCACGCGAGGGGCGCCGGCGCCTCACCTGGTGGCGCGATTCATTCCGTGCCGCTTCAGCTTCAACCAGAGATTTTTCCGATCGATGCCGGCCCTGCGCGCCGCCTCGGCCACGTTGCTGCCCACCGTCCTGAGCAAGCCGTCCAGGTACGCCTTCTCGAACCTCGCCAGCGCGTCGGCGCGCGCCGCGTGGAACGGCTCCACTTCGGCGGCCGCCGGCTGCGCTGCAGCGGCGTTTCCCACCACCAACTCGCAGTCGTGCCGCCCGATGCGCGGCCCCGAAGCGACCACCGCCAGGCGCCGCACCACGTTCTCCAGTTGACGGACGTTGCCGGGCCAGTCCTGCGCCGCCAGCAGCGCCAGCGCGTCGGAGGTGAAACCCTCGATGGCGCGATTCATCCCGCGGCTCACGGCGCGCAGGAAATGATCGGCCAGGAGCGGCACGTCCTCGCGCCTCTCGCGCAGGGGCGGCAGCACGATGGGAAAGACGTTGATCCGGTAGAAGAGATCCCTGCGGAACCGGCCGTTCGCGGCTTCCGCCTCCAGGTCGCGGTTGGTGGCCACCACCACGCGCACGTCCACGCGGGTCTGCCTGGACGCGCCCACGCGCCGGAACTCCTTGGTCTGGAGGAAGCGGAGCAGCTTCGACTGGAGCGACAGCGGCATCTCGCCGATCTCGTCGACGAAGAGGGTCCCGCCGTCCGCCTCGGCGAGCAGCCCGCGGGCGTGCCGCGACGCACCGGTGTAGGCGCCGGCCTCGTGGCCGAAGAGCTCGTTCTCCAGGAGCGGCTCGGGAAGCGCGGCGCAGTCCACCACCACGAAGGGCTTCTCGCTCCTCGCGCTGGACTCGTGGACGGCGCGCGCGGCCAGCTCCTTGCCCGTGCCGGTTTCGCCATAGAGCGCCACGTCCACGTCGGTCCGCCCCACGCTCTCGATCAGGTGGCGCACCTGGGCGATGGCGGCGGAGATGCCGATGATCAGCTCCCCGGACTGGTGCTGCTGGAGCCGGAGCCGGAGCTTCGCCAGCTCGCGAGCGGTGCGGCCCATCTCCAGCGCCTGCGCCACCCGGGCACGGAAGAAGTCGATGTCGAAGGGCTTCTGCACGAAGTCCAGCACGCCGGCCTTCATCGCCTCCACCGCGACCGCCACGGTGGCCTCTCCGGAGACGATCAGCACCGGCGCTGTGACCCCCTGCTCGCGCAGCTTGCGCACCAGCTGCACGCCGTTGATGCCGGGCAGCATGTAGTCGGCGAGCACCAGGTGGACGCCGGTGCGGGCGAGCGAGAGTCCGGTCTCGCCGTCCTTGGCGAGGAGGATCTCGCGATCGCTTGCGGCCAGCAGCTCGGAGTACGCCTCGGATTGCTCCGCATCGTCCTCGACGATGAGCACGCGGATCTTGTCGCCGGCGCCGCGGCTGCTCACGATGCCCCCGGCAGCAGCACGGCGAAGGTGGTTCCCTCCCCCGGCCTGCTGCTGACCTGGATGTCTCCGCCGTGCTGGCGGACGATCTCGCGGCTGATCACCAGGCCGAGCCCGGTCCCAGAGCCGCCGGTGGCGCGGAAGAAGGGCGTGAAGAGGCGGCCCACGTCCTCGGGCGCAATGCCGGGGCCGCGATCGACGACCAGGATCCTCGCGCTGGAGTGGGGCAGTTCCTCGGTCGGCT
>DASRTX010000051.1:0-4429 GCA_035655715.1 Myxococcales bacterium
CGAGAGCTGCCGCCGATGGAGCCGCCGGGCCAGCTGCTGCTCAACGTTCCCTACGGCGAGCGGCTGGAGGCCGGCGGCCGCAAGCCGCTCAAGACCTTCTATCACCAGCTCGGCGCGTCGCTGCGCAGCCTCGCACGCCACCGCGCCGCCATCCTCAGCGGCAGCGACGACTTCGAGAGCGCCTTCGGCGTGCGCCCGCGCGGCCCGCGCCGCGTGCTCTGGAACGGGCCGCTGCGGTGCACGCTCTACCGCTATGAGTTCTGAATCACTTCTTCTCGAAGTCCTCGCCGCTCAGGTCGTTGGGAAGCTCGCCCTTGCTGTGCGAACGGCCCGCCTGCTCGGCTTTTTCGAACTCGTCCTTGCGCTTCTCCACGTCGCGGCCGGCTTCCAGGCCGGCCTGGATGGTGTCGGTCCGCTTCGCGAAGTCGCTCGCTGCGTCCCGGTACTTCTTGTCGGCGCTCTTGCTGCCTTCGCCCTCGTTGCGATTGCGCTTGTCGTCCATGCCGTGAAGATGCGGACGGAGCGGCACGGACGGCAACGACCGCCCGCACGCGCGCCCTTCAAGCGACAACGAATGGATTGGATTGGTGCCCAGGGTGAGATTCGAACTCACACGCCTTACGGCGCCGCCCCCTCAAGACGGTGTGTCTACCAGTTCCACCACCTGGGCGAAGCAGAGGGAGCGGCCTTCTAGCACCGGTCCGCGGCGACTTCAAGGCGCTACTTCTTGGCGGGCGCTGGGGTCTTGGCGGAGTCGGGCGCGGCCTTGCCGTCCGCCGGTGCCGGCGTCTTCTGCGTGTCCTGGACGGGCACCGCGGCGCCGTCGCGGGCCGGGGCCGGAGCGGTCTGGCCGGTGGGGAGCAGAGGCTTGGTGGTGTCGGGCTTCTTCTGCGCGTCCTGCGCGGCCAGGTTGCGGCGCGCCCGCAGCACGGAGTCGCTGTTGGACGACCGCCAGGCCAGCGTCAGCGAGGTGACCATGAAGACGATGGCGCACCAGGCGGTGACCTTGGAGAGGAAGGTCACGGATCCGCGACCGCCGAACGCCGTGTTCGAACCGCCACCGCCTCCGGCGAATGCCGCCATGCCGTCGGCCTTCCCCGGCTGCAGCAGGATCACGAAGATGATGAAGACGCTGACGACGATGTGAAGGGTGTAGATGGCCCACATAGGGGCGTCGCGAATAACACGCGCGGTCAGGTCGGGCAAGCAGCGGCTTTCCGAGGGGTGGGCCGCCTTCCCCCTGTTCGGCCGGGCAACCGCGTGGTAAACTAGAGAATCGGGAGGGTTCTGAAAAATGCCTGCAGCGGCGCGACTGGGAGACAAGGCGCAGGTCGGCGCCGACGCGCACGGCTGCCCTGCCTGTCCGCACCCGGCCATCGGTCCGATCGTGAGCGCCTCGCCGGACGTCTCGATCAACGGCCGGGGGGCGGCGCGGCAGGACGATCTCGGCATCCACGCTGCGTGCTGCGGTCCCAACAACTTCAGCATCTCCAAGGGGTCGGCCACCGTCTACGTCAACGGCAAGCCGCTGGCGCGGATGGGCGACAGCACCAAGCACTGCGGCGGCACCGGGCCCATCGTGGACGGCTCGCCCGACGTGCTCATCGACGACGGGGCAGAAGCCGCGCAGGGCGTCTCCAGCTCCAGCGGCAGCCAGCAGCAGATCGCTACCGCCCAGGCCGCCGAGTCGAAGAAGAAAGAGGCGAAGAAGGCCTCCGACTCGCACGCCGGCGGCGGCGGAGGCGGGGGAGCGAAGGACGTCGCCAAGGACGCCAAGGACGAGAAGAAGTCCGGCTCCATCGTCTCCGCGCGCTGGAGTGTGCAGCGCGCCGCCAACGGGCAGGAAGTGGAGCTGCAGGTCGAGTGCAAGGATCCCAAGGGACAGTTGCAGATCGAGATCTGGGCGCAGAGCGCCGACCGCGCCCAGGACAAGAAGGTGAAGAGCGACTCGGCGAGCGCGGCGAAGAGCGTGAAGAAGAAGGTCAAGCTGGAGATCCCGCAGGATGCGGCGGGCGGCAACGAATGCCACTTCTACTTCGTGGTCAAGGACGACCAGGGCGGAGAGAAGAAGAGCGACCCGCTCTTCGTCGACCGCGCGCCGTTCAGGTTCTCCGTCTGAGGGAAGTCGACATGGGCACCGCCCTCGATCTTCCCCCCATCGGCACCGAGTTGCTCGCCCGCGTGGAGCAGGCGGCGGTGGGCATGGGCGTGACGCGGGACCAGATGACTGAGGCCGCCGCGCGCGCTGCCGCCGCGCTGTGCCGCAAGCTGCTCGACAACCAGATCGCCGGGTCCAGCGTCTTCGCCCTGGCGGGCAACGGCGTGAAGGGCTGCGTGGCGCTGCACACGCTGCGCGTGTTGCACGGTTTTGGTGCCGAATGCTCGGCGGTCCTGGTGGGCGGAGAGCGGGAGATGCGGCCGGAGACGGCGCGCGCGGCCTCGGTCTGCGAGGCGCTGCGCATCCCGCTGCTCTCCACGCGCTCTCCGGCGGTGCGCAGCGCCGCGGCCGACGCAGATCTCATCATCGATGGCTTGGTGGGCGTGGGCCTCGACGGCGCCCCGCGCGAACCGTTGGCCGGGCTGATCCACCTGAGCAACGAGACGCGCGCCACCGTCGTGTCCCTGGAATGTCCCAGCGGTCTCGAGCCCGACACCGGCGAGCCGATGCCGCCTACCCTCAAGGCCCGCGCCACCCTGGCGCTCGGGTTGCCGTCCGCGGGCCTGCTTGCGCCGCTGGCGTGGCAGTACACGGGCGAGGTGTGGCTCTGCGACATCGGCTATCCCCCGGAAGCGCTGGAGGAGGCCGAGCTCGACGGCGACGGCCTCTTCGAGACCAACGAGATCGTCCGCCTGCGCTGACCGCCTGCCCGGAATGCCTTGTCGAAGGGCGCGGCTACACCTCAATCAGCCCCTGCCGCAAACCCTCGGTGACCGCCTCGACGCGGTTGGTGACCTCGAGCTTCTCGTAGATGTGCTCGAGGTGCGTGCGCACGGTGGCGCGCGAGAGCCCCAGGACGCCCGCGGCCTCGTTGTTGGACAGCCCCTTGGCGATCAGACGCAGGATCTCGACTTCGCGCTCCGTCAACGGACGAGGAGGTGGCTCGTCCCGATGGGCCGAGAGCGAGGGTTGCGGCGGCGCAGCCTCCACCGGCACGTGGAAGTGCCGCAGCAGCCGGCGCGCCAGGTTGGGCTGGATGACGCTGCCGCCGCTCCTCACCTCGCGAATGGCATCGACCATCCTCTCCGCGGTGGTCCCCTTGAGCAGGTAGCCGCTGGCGCCGGCCTTCACCGCCTCGATCACCTTCTCCTCCTCGTCGAAGATGGTGAAGATCAGCACCTCGACCTGCGGCCACTTCCGCTTCACCGTGCGGGTCACGTCGATGCCGCTCATCCCCGGCAGCCCCAGATCCTGGAGGATCACGTCGGGCTGGCCCGCTTCCAACAATTCCAGCAGCGCCTCGCCGGAGAGCGCGGTCCCGATGACCTCGATCTCGGCGGACTCCTGCAGGATCTTCACCTGGTTCCTGAGGATCTGCGGCTGGTCCTCGCAGATGGCGACCTTGATGCGGGGTGCGGTGGTCATGGCTGTAGCTCCTCTCCGGCGTGGACGGTCAGCTCGATGGTCGTCCCCTTGCCGGGCTCGGACGCCATCCGGATCTCTCCCGCCACCTTGCGGGCGCGCTCGCGCATGTTGGCGAGCCCGTAGTGGCCGTCCCGGCTGAGCGCTGCCGGGTCGGCGGGGACGGTGAAACCCTTGCCGCGATCGCGGATGCGCAGCGTGGCGCGCTCCGCCGCGAAGCTGAGCGCCACCTCCACCGCGGTGCCCTTGCCGCAGTGGCGGGCGACGTGGGCGATGGCCTCCTGCAGAACGCGAAAGAGGGCCAGCGAGCTCTCCGGACCCACCTGGCGCAGGGCGCCCACGGTGGAGAAGCGCACCTCCAGCCGATGGCGCGAGGAGGCCACCTTGCAGAACTCGCCCAGGGTGCCCAAGAGGTCGAAGTCCTCCTTCATCATCCGCAGCGAGCGCCGCAGCTCGTCCATCGAGTCCTCGGCGGCCTGGTGCAGGTCGGAGAGCTCCTTGCGGATGGTGGGAAGGATGGCGGCGCGCGCCTCGTCGTCGCCCGAAAGGCGGGCGCGCACCTCCGAGCCGTCGATCATGTTCAACAGATATTCGCTCTGGATCACCACCGAGGAGAGGACGCCGCCCAGGCCGTCGTGGATCTCCCGCGCCAGCCGGTTGCGCTCGTCGACGATGGCCATGTCGCGGAGCGCGGCGGAGAGCTTCTGCAGCTCGCGGTGCTTCAGCCGGTCGCGCTCGTTCAGGTACACCATCATGTAGACGAGGATGCAGTTGATCGCCGAGTACCAGAGCAGGATGAAGAGATCGATGTGCACCCGGGCGCCGCCGCCGAGGATTTGACCGAGCTTT